>JAYTKX010000139.1:0-12958 GCA_043729865.1 Methanobacteriota archaeon | reverse complement strand
GAAGTATCTGAAGGATATGCAGGAAAAGAAGAGGAAAGACGAGGATCTGAGCTATATTGGCTGATGCTTTTTTATCAATATTCCCTGGCTGCAGTGCGTCTCTGAAATTTCCACGAGACCTTTGAGCTCGAATTTTTCTATCAGCTCTTTCGGAATTGTAATTTTTCCATCTGAGGTGATCGGTATTGTGAGATTTTCTTCCATGAAGCCAGTATTTAATTCTAAAAGTAGATTAGTATTTTGGTAAATAATAACATTGACGATATATCTAAATTGATTGATCTAAATTTGTTTAGCTAACCCATTTTAACCCTCATTTTTTTCCATTCACCCCTCCAAAAGGCATTTCGACCGAAAGATTAATATATATTAATATAATTGATGAGTAGAATCGAAATAGAAAAAATTAAAACTTAAGTAGTTAAACCTGCCCCAACTTCTTCAGCAATATCTCTCTCGCCGTCCTAGCATCCGCCCCGCCCTTCGTCTTCTTCATCACCGCGCCCACAAGCGAGTTGAGCGCCTTCTCTTTCCCCGCCCTGAAATCAGCAACAGCCACCGGGTTCTCCTTGATCGCCTCAAGCGCCGCAGTTTCAACGATGTCGCCCTCAACTATGACAAGCCCTTTCTCCTTGATGATCTCCTCAGGCGAACCGCCTTTATCAAGAAGCGTCCTGATGATATCTACGGCGCCGTCCTCTGTTATTTTCTTTTTGGCAAGAAGCTCAAGCACAGAAAGCATATGCTCTTTCTTGAAAGCATCAATAGTAAGGTCGCGATAATTCAGTTCTCCTTTTAGCACATCGCATATCCATACCGCAGCGGTCTTGGGTTCAGATCTTTTTGCCACATCTTCATAGAATATCGCAAGTTTCAATTCCGATGTCAGCGCCTTTGCATGGTCATCCGTGATCCCGTACTGCTCCACGAACCTCATCCTCCTCGCATCCGGCAGCTCAGGCAGCGTCTCCTTTATAGCAGGCGCCCATCCCGAAATCTTAAGCGGCACAAGGTCAGGCTCAGGGAAATAGCGGTAGTCATGCGCCTCTTCCTTCGTTCTCATGGAAATAGTGATCTCACGCGCCTCGTCAAAATGCCGCGTCTCCTGCACCACAACACCCCCGCGGCGCAGCACGTTCTTCTGCCGAACTATCTCGTACAGCAACGCGCGCTCAGCCCCTTTGTGCGAAGAGATGTTCTTGATCTCGGCGCGCTGTCCTCCCATTATGGAAACATTAGCATCAACCCTCAAAGCGCCCTCAAGATTGCCGTCAAACACATCAAGATACTCAACAATGTTGCGCAGCTTATCCAGATACCTCCGCGCTTCTTTTGGGCTTCTCATATCGGGCTCGCTCACTATCTCGATCAGCGCCATGCCAGAACGGTTATAGTCGATAAGCGTGTATTTTGATTTGTCTATGGTGCCTTCGTGCACAAGCCTGCCCGGATCTTCTTCCATGTGAGCCCTGGTAATACCTACTCTGAGCTCCCCGTCCTCACCTTCTATCATAATGTTGCCGCCGCTTGATATAGGGAAGTCGTACTGCGTTATCTGGAAGCCTTTCGGGAGGTCAGGATAATAGTAGTTCTTTCGGTAGAACTGTGTGTGCTCTTCCACTTTACAGTTGAGCGCAAGTCCTATCTTTATCGCCGCTTCTACGGCTTTTTTATTAATTACCGGCATCGAGCCAGGCAGTCCCAGGCACACAGGACACACATGGGAGTTGGGCGGGTCGTTGTGATAATCTGTGGCGCATCCGCAGAACACCTTTGTCTTCAGTTTGTTCAACTGCACATGGACTTCAAGCCCGATCATCACGCCGTCAGGGTTGTCGTACATCACATCCCCTCCGGTCGCTTTGTATGGAAATCAGTATTCTCTTCAAAGGTGTAAGCCGCGCGCAGGATCGCTGCTTCATCAAAATGCTTACCTATTATCTGCATCCCTATGGGCAGACCATCCGAGAAACCGCACGGCACTGAAATTGATGGGACGCCAGCAAGGTTTATGGGGACAGTATCCACATCTGCAAGATAAAGCGACAGCGGGTCATCAACCTTTTCACCGAGCCTGAAAGCAGGATAGGGCATTGTGGGTGTAATGAGCACATCAACGTCTTTGAATGCCAGCTCGAAGTCCTGTTTTATAAGAGTTCTGACCTTCAGGGCTTTCAGGTAGTATTTGTCATGATATCCTGCAGAGAGGGCGTATGTTCCCAGCAATATCCTCCGCTTCACCTCATCCCCAAAACCTGCTGCTCTCACCTGTGAAAACGTGGTATGCCAGTCCGAGTCCTCGGTGCGCAGCCCGTACCTCATCCCGTCAAACCGCGCAAGATTTGAAGAGGCTTCACTCATTGCGATTATGTAATAAGCTGCAAGCGCATATTTCGTGTGCGGCATCTTAACTGTCGTGCTTTTCGCGCCTAGTTCTTCGAGAGTATTTATGGAATCTCTGACAGCTTTTTCCACTCTTTCATCTGTCCCTTCCCCGAAATATTCTTCAGGCACTCCAATTCGTAATCCTTTCACATTATTTTCAAGGTATGAGGAATAATTTACTTCCTTATCAACCGATGTTGAATCTCGCGGGTCGTAACCAGCCACAACATCAAAAAGAGTCGCCACATCGCGAACGCTTGTTGCGAACGGTCCTATCTGCTCAAGCGAGTTCGCATAGGCGATAAGCCCGTACCTTGATATGACGCCGTATGTGGGTTTTAACCCCACAACGCCGCAGAACGATGCAGGACAGCGGACAGAGCCGCCGGTATCAGAACCCAGGGAGATTGGGACTTCACCGCCTGCCACAGCAGCCGCGCTTCCACCCGAGGAGCCGCCGGGAACCCTTTCCATGTCCCAGGGATTTTTCGTAGCGCCGTAAAAACTTGTCTCAGTCGATGTTCCCATTGCGAACTCGTCCATGTTAGTCTTTCCGATAATGACAGCACCCGCGTCTTTCAGCCTCTCGATTACGTGAGCATCGTATGGCGGGACGTAGCCTTTCAGTATATTTGAAGCGCATGTGGTCTGTATGCCTTTTGTAGAAATATTATCCTTGATAGCGACAGGTATTCCTGCAAGCGGGCCTTCAATATCATTTGCATCAATTTCTTTCGTGCGGGAAAGCGCGCTATCTCCTGCCGTAAAAATAAAAGCATTCAACTTACTTCTGCCTATCCTCTCCAGATATTCAGCAACGACCTCCTCTGAAGAGCCTGCGTGTATCCTCTCTTTCAGTTCATTGATGCTCGCCCACATTTCACATCATCCTCGGCGCCTTGAAGAACCCGTCCTGCGTCTTCGGGGCATTGGAAAGCGCTTCATCCTGCGTAAGGGAACCTCCCTGTTCGCTGACCTCGTCCTCCCTGAACACGTTGCTAAGCGCAAGTACGTGATACGTCGGCTCAACACCCTCTGTATCCACTTCATCAAGCTCGCTGAAATAATCAAGCACTGAGTTGAGCTTTGGAGTATATTTTTCTATATCCATTTCGCTCAACTCAAGGCGCGAAAGCCATCCAATATGCTCAAGGTCTTTCCTGGTTATCATAATGTTCTCTGCAATCTGAATAAAACGTAATAAGCCTTTGCTTTTACAGGGCTTTTCAAATTTTTTGATGTTACGATATAAAGAACCGAAAAAACCGCAGGGTTTCGGCATTGATAAACACAGATTAGTTACCCGCCTTCCCAAAAAACCATATCAGTCTAGCATCTGTATTTAAAAGCAGGCTGCTAACTGATAATGCCTCTATTAGATTATTGCATTTTGACAAGTATCCCTATCCCAACAAGAAGTATCAGGATAATAACCGGTAATACTGTTGTTTTCATCAGGCTCTGCAATTGGTTCACGCTCGCTGTAAGATTATTTATTGAATCCACGACCGGCTCCAGTGTCATAACAGGGGGTGGACTTGCCTGCGCTATCTCGACAGGTTCCTGCTGCACATGCGCTGCATGAGGTGCCGACTGCATGGGTTCAGGTCTTGGTTCGATCCTGACCTGGGGCTTTTGTGCAGGAGGCACAGGTCTATTATGTAATAATGCTTTAAACATAGCGTCTTCACTGCCCTTCGAGGCATATGATGGCGGTCTTGCAGGCTGCGCAGGCGCCTGTTTGATCTCATTCGCTACGGGCTTCGGCTGAGGCTTATTCTTCAGCAAAGCTTTGAACATCGCATTTTCATCCATTGCCATTTTGTACCCTCCGCCTTTTATGTTAAAGGCAACCGTTGATATTACAATATTAATACTTAAAACATTTGATTATTACCAGCAATTTTATTTAGTGTTAAGGTAAGTATCAGGGTAAAACATGGAACGATTTAAGAAAAGAAACATCTGGATTGTGGTATTGATCGGTGCTTTGATTTTTGCGCTTTTCGCAAACGAGGTGGGGTTTGACAAATTCATATCCCGTATTAGCAATATCAACAAACCACTTTTTCTTCTTGTTATCCTTTTCAACTTCCTGAACATACTGGCTTTCACTATCACGTGGCGGTATCTTATTCAGGCAAAGATCGGCATCTACAGGTTATTCACGTTCTTTATGGCAGGGACTTTCATAAACAATATAACCCCGACGTTCGGGACTGGCGGCGAGCCGGTAAAAGCCATGCTGCTCGGAAAAGAAACTGGCACCAATAAGGCAGAATGTTTCGCAGGCGTTGTCTCCCAGAGGATGCTGAACATGTTCCCGTTCCTGATAATAGGAGGTCTGGGTTTCGGACTTTTGTTCTGGAGGTCTGAAGTAAGGCTTGAGACATGGCAGATAATAGGGCTTGCATTTTCTATTTTGCTCGCATTCAGCCTTTTTGGCATGATCATTTATTTCTATATGAAAAAAGACAAACTCTCATTGTTCGTTCATTCAGTGATCAAATTTCTCGCTCCTTTTATCGGGCTTGTGAAAAAAGGATTTGACCACAGGGCTTATGAGGAAGCTGTGGAAAGATCGATAGATTCCTTTCATGGCGGTCTGAGGAATATCGGTCATAACAGGGATGGCGTTCTGAAAGCCACTTTTTTATCTTTCCTGGGATGGGTGTTTGATATCTTTGCTATATATGCAGTATTTCTCTCCATGGGAGAGCCGGATATCCATATTAGCATCCTGATAATCACGTATACACTTTCAATGATGAGCAGCTGGCTTCCTCTATTTCTTCCAGGGGGGCTTGGTATTGTGGATGTTACCATGGCAGGTCTTTTCATGTTCGGCGGTGTCTCGGCTGAGTCAGCAGTTGTGGCTGCCTGGCTTTACAGGCTCGTAAACTACTGGCTTAATACAACACTCGGGGGATTTTACCTGTGGCAATCATTAAAGCCCAGATAATCCTTCCTTCGTGAACGTGAAAGTACCAGTGATCTTAACCCGGTCAGGAAGTTCTCCGAAACTTGACTTCAGAATGAGGTCTCCTATTTCTTCATTCATTACCCTGCTTATCCCGATAATGGAAGTCGTGGGTCTCGGGTTCACGTCCACAACATAAGGCATGTCGCC
Source organism: Methanobacteriota archaeon (assembly GCA_043729865.1). Classification (GTDB taxonomy): domain Archaea; phylum Halobacteriota; class Methanosarcinia; order Methanosarcinales; family Methanoperedenaceae; genus Methanoperedens. The sequence continues at coordinate 7,443 of JAYTKX010000139.1, read as the reverse complement.
AAGCACTATATCCACGCCCGCGTATCCTCTGCATCCAAGTACCTTTGTTGTCTTTTTCGCGACAGCGATTATCTCATCATTCCTTTCTCTGCAATACGGCACTATGCCACCTTTATATGATATTTCATCATTAATCTCGATAAGCTGTTTATTGACCGTTAGCGGAAGCTGCGTCCTGCCTGTTATGATGCTTGCACTGAGATGCTCACCTTCGATAAATCTCGTAGCGATAAAACCCTCTTTTAATATGCCAGCATTGCTCCTGCGGATGCCCTCTGAAGCGCAGCCGAACCTGGGTTTTATCACATAGCTGCCGCTGTACTTGCCGCTTCCTGTGGTCTCTGGCACGGGTATTTTTTCTTTTTCAAGGGCTCGTGTACATTCCAGCTTATCAGCGCAAAGACGCACAGCATCAGGCAGGCAGCCCAGGTTTACAGTATTATTTTCTACGATATCAGTGAGGTCACCCAGTATTTCATCCGGAGCTATGACAAGCCCGGCATCACATTCTTTCGAGATTTTTGAGATAGAATCTTCAAACTGATCTGCCCTGACAGCCGTTCCTGTATCAAGCTGCATTCCTGATGTGGGATACAATACCTCGTGACCGCATGAAACAAAACTTCGCACGAGCGTTCCCAGCATTGCCCGCCCTTCGAGCATGAATTCGGGAACACCTGCCCCAACCGCGTATTCTGCGACCATTATTTTCATGATACACCAGATACTATGTTCGTATTAAAATTGTGCGTTACCAAGTTTTAATATATCACAAACGCATAATTAACCTGAAAATATATGATCTTAAACTTCCAGCTCACGACGGTTGAATCTAAAACATATTCAAGCACAGAGGATATTCGAAAATACAAGAATATCAATATTAACTACGACGTAAACCTGAAAAACCCCTCAATAGTTATCGAGAAAACGCCTTTTGGTGAAAAATCTGTATTGCGCGTGGAATATACGTTTGCGATCAATTATTTATCCCCCAATATCGGTCATATAAGGTTCGAAGGATTATCCGACTATTACAGCGAAGAAGACCTCAAGGAGCTCAAGGAAAAATGGGATTCCGGGAACGCCCCTGGCGATATCCAGAATGAACTTGCCAATTCCATGGTCGCTAACCTTGCGCCTCTGGCTCTCTTACTGTCAAAATCATTGGGACTTCCCCCATCAATGCCCGTTCCGGTGATAAATTTCCAGCAGGCACAGAAGAAAAAGGAAGAGCCAACGTATTATCACGGATAGCCACTATCCTTTTTATTCCCGGATCTTAAGATGGGAACATACCGGGCAGTAGGATTTCGATAAGCCGCGCATGAGGTTGCAGGGAGCTTCCAGGCACTGGATGCAGTAATTAATATTTTTTTTCTCCGCACAGTTGAAAATAATGCATGCATAATCCACATGCAATGCCGCATTTTCCTATCAGAATATTCATTCTGTCTCCTATCCGATACAGTATTGTATATTATAAAATAGCTATTGTAATATTTAAATCTAATGAATGTGAAAATTATGTGCAGCTCTGGCATGAAAAAAAAATCGGCATTGTATCCGGCGATTCGTTGTATGGGGCCGCTGAGATTTGAACTCAGGTCTCATGCACCCCAAGCATGAAGGATGGACCAGGCTACCCTACGGCCCCTCATTTTGTTGAATCATAAATGACGATTCATCAATGGGTGCATAGCCTTAGATATCCTGTTGGTATTTGACTTTTTCTAAACTTCGTTATTTGACGAAGTGCCCTTCGTTAGTTTTATATGCTCCTACATCGTTACTAATTAAGTTATATGACTGAAAACACAGCCATTGCTTCCATGCCTGCCCCGTCGGCATCTGGCATAAATGCTACATATGATGATCTAAGGCACAAGCTTGCCGAGAAAATGGCGGGAGAAATAACATTATCTGACAATCCAGGTGAGACGCTAAAAAAGTGGCGCACGGTTTTTGAGATATCCCAGTCAGACCTTGCCGCATACCTTAAAGTGTCACCCTCTGTGATAAGCGACTACGAGAGCGGCAGAAGAAAATCCCCTGGTATTTTTATCGTTAGCAAGATAATTGATGCCATCCTGAACATGGACGTTGCGCGGGGAGGGGCGAAGATCCGCTCTTACGAAGGCATGCTGCGCGGTGAGGTCACTGCAAATGCCATCTATGATATTCATGAATATCTTTCTCCGATATCTGTGGAAGAGATGACAAAACTGGTAAAGGGAGAGGTGGTTTACAGTCCTGGCAGCGAACACATAAAACCATTGTATGGATACACTGTGATCGACAGCCTGAAGGCTATACTGGAGCTCTCCTACAATGAGTTCCAGAAACTGTACGGGTGGAGTTCAGAGAGAGCCATGGTGTACACCAGGATATCAACAGGCCGGTCCCCGATGGTGGCGCTGCGGGTTACAAACCTGAAACCAGGTTTGATAGTGCTTCACGGGCTTCCTGCTTCTGAGATCGACCCGATAGCAGTCAAGATCGCCGAAATAGAGCGCGTGCCGCTTATAGCCACGGTAATGCCGCTAGACGAACTGATCCGGGCTCTGCAATCCTACGATATGAAACATTAATTGCTGATCTATTAAAAAAAGACTGAGGTAAAAATGAAATCTGGAATTGTATCATATGGCGCCTACATACCGCGCTATAGAATTAAAATAGAAGAGATAGCAAAAGTATGGGGTGATAACCCGAACAGTATCATCGACGGATTGATGGTATTCGAAAAATCCGTTCCTGATATGGACGAAGATACCGTCACGATAGCAGTGGAAGCCGCGAGAAACGCGGTAAACCGCGCCGGTGTTAATCCTGAAAATATAGGGGCTGTGTTCACGGGATCTGAAAGCCATCCATATGCTGTAAAACCCACAAGTACGATCGTTGCGGAAGCGATAGGAGCCACGCCTAACCTCACGGCGGCAGATTTTGAGTTCGCCTGCAAAGCCGGCACTGCTGCAGTCCAGGCATGCACAGGGATGGTCGAATCCGATATGATCGAACTGGGGCTGGCAATCGGCGCAGATGTCTCGCAGGGCGCGCCTGGCGACGCTCTCGAATACACCGCAGCTGCGGGGGGTGTGGCGTACATAATAGGAAAAAATAACATCATAGCTAAGATAGAATCAACGTATTCCTTCACCACTGATACGCCAGATTTCTGGAGAAGAGAGGGAAAGCCATATCCTGAACACGGCGGGCGGTTCACGGGCGAACCTGGTTATTTCAAGCATGTGACCTCTGCAGCCAAAGGTCTTATGGAACGGCTCGGTACAAAGCCCTCTGACTATGATTATGCGGTGTTCCACCAGCCGAACGGCAAGTTCCCAACGCGTGTTGCAAAGATGCTCGGGTTCTCAGGCGAACAGATAAAACCCGGACTTGTGGTATCGCGGCTGGGGAACACATACTCGGGTTCATGTATGATGGGTCTTGCTGCCACACTTGATATCGCAAAACCCGGTGACAGGATATTCATGACCGCGTTCGGTTCAGGCGCTGGCAGCGACGCGTTCAGCTTCAGCGTGACCGACAGGATAGATGAGGTAAGGAATGGGGCGCCCAGTGTGGAAGAGCTGCTGGCGAACCCTATATATATCGATTATGCGACCTATGCGAAACATAAAGGGAAGATAAAGTTGTGAGGTGATTCAATGCGTGACGTAGCAATTATAGGGGTCGGATGTACGGAATTCGGCGAGTTATGGGATAAATCCTTCAGGGATATTTTTGTGGAGGCTGGCGTATCCGCAATAGAGGATGCGAACGTCCAGGGTGGAAAGATAGATGCCCTTTATGTGGGCAACATGAGCGGGGGGCGGTTCATCGAACAGGAGCATATAGGCTCGTTGATAGCGGATTACTCGGGTCTTGCAGGCTTTCATATTCCCTCAACGCGAGTCGAGGCGGCATGCGCCTCAGGCGGTCTTGCGCTGCGGCAGGGTATCATTGCGGTAGCTTCAGGCTATCATGATATCGTGATAGCCGGCGGAGCTGAAAAGATGACTGATGTTGATGTCGAAACCACAACGGACGCCCTTGCTGCAGCCGCGGACAGGGAATGGGAAGGCGTAATGGGCGCCACTTTCCCCGGACTTTATGCCATGATAGCGCGGCTTCACATGCATAAATACGGGACTACTTCTGAACAGCTTGCTTCCGTGGCTGTCAAGAACCACCATAATGGGGCAATGAACCCAAAAGCGCAGTTCCAGAATGAGATATCAATAGATGCAGTTCTCAATTCTGTCATGGTGGCAGACCCGCTCCATGTCTTTGACTGCTCGCCGATCTCAGACGGCGCCGCTGCTGTTGTTCTTGCGCCTGCCGATATCGCAAAAAAGTATACTGATACCCCAATATACGTAAAAGCATCAGCACAGGCGAGCGGCACGCTATCGCTTCACGACAGACCGGACATAACCACGATCGATGCAACGGTCGCAGCCGCGAACAGGGCATATAAGATGGCAAAGGTCACTACAAAAGATATCGATTTCGCAGAGGTGCATGACTGCTTCACCATCGCTGAGATCTGCGCCATCGAAGACCTGGGTTTCGTGAAAAAGGGAGAAGGCGGAAAAGCTACCATGGATGGTATGACCGCTATCGGAGGAAAGATACCGATTAACACGTCAGGGGGTCTTAAGGCATGCGGTCATCCTGTCGGCGCCACAGGCGTCAAGCAGGCTGTCGAGATGGTATTGCAGCTTCGCGGTGAAGCTGGAAAACGTCAGATCGACGGCGCAGAGATAGGTCTTACCCACAACGTGGGAGGCTCAGGAGGCACTGCTGTTATCCATATTTTCGGGAGGTAACCATGACAGTAGCAAGATTCTGGAGAAGGCTCAAGAACCTGTACAATCTTATCGGCACGCACTGTGAAAAATGCGGTGAATACCACTACCCTCCAAGGAACCTGTGCCCGAAATGCAGGCGCAGCAGCAGGACGGTGCCGTTCAAATTCAAAGGCACAGGCGAAGTAGTGACATATACGATAGTACACAGTTCTACAAAGGATTTCGAGAAGCAGACACCTTACATACTGGCAATAATCAAACTGGACGAAGGTCCAAGCCTTACCTCGCAGGTGATATGCGATCATAAAGACATCCATATAGGCATGAAAGTAAAATCAGCTTTCAGGAAGCTGGGTGAAGAGAGCGACAAAGGGATGCTGTATTACGGCACGAAATTCGTTCCTCTGGGGTCCAGGGATAAATGATATTTGCAAACAAGCTGAACAAGAAATACGGAAAAACAAGAGCCATAAAAGACTTTGACCTTCATGTAAAAAAAGGCGTCATTCACGGGCTCATAGGTCCTGAAGCCTGCGGGAAGACCACCGTCCTAAGGCTACTTTCGACCCTTGTCAGACCTGATTCCGGCAAGGCTACTATTAACGATATCCCGCTGGGAAAGGGTTTACACATCAGGAAAATAATCGGCTACGTTCCAAAGACGCCCGATCTTCCGAAAGATCACACAGCCAGGGAGCTTGTCGGTTTTGCAGCTTCACTTCACGGGATACATGACAGGAACATCATCGAAAGCATCTTAAAGCAAATGGGGCTTGAATCTGTTGCTGACCAGAGGCTTGACCGTTTCTCCCATGCCATGGAGAAAAATGTTGCGTTCGCGATGGCGTGCATTCATAACCCTCTTGTTTTACTGCTGGATGATCCAATGGCAGGTCTTGACCCGGTTTCTCAGAAAAGGATAAGAGAGTTCCTTCTTGCATCGAACAAGACCATACTTCTTACAGGGCAGGACCTTGATGCCGTGGATGGACTCTGCAAAAGCGTGACAGTCCTGCGAAGCGGCTCTTGTATAGTGGATGGCGATATGGCTGATCTGAGACAGGATATAGGCAAGGGAGCCATTGAGATCAAATTATTTGATGTCGGGCAGACCCAGAAATTGCTTTTTGAACTTGGAAAGAACGGGGCAAAAGTAACTGTCAGCGGGGAATCGATATATGTGCATTATAAGAACGATTCCGAGATTCCGGGTATTATGAAGATAGCAGCCAGCGCCGCTGATATCATTGATGCAAGACCTGTGAAGATCTCAGTCGATGACATTTTTGCGAAGTATCATCCGGCGGAGAAATAAATATGTTGTCTTTCATTTCCGGTTTTCTATCCATTGTGTACAGTGAAACAAGACGCCTGATAAAAGGCTTTCTGCAATCGTACGCCTGGTTTGGAGTGCTTGTCTTTATATCAACGTACACTCTCTTTGCAGAAAAGTATGCAGACATCAGCATCGATCCAACGATATTGCCGCTAAAATACGCAAATAATCCCATGACTGATGTACTGCGGTACATAGTATCCTTTGCCGCAACGTCTTCATCCGAGGTAATGTCAGGTAATATCCCTACAATGGTTTTCCCGATCTCTATCGGTGTAATATTCTTTATATTATTCCCGTTCATGCTCAGTCTTACCTTGATGGGCAACCAGATAATTAAAAAAGCAAGCACAACTATAGCAGGGGAGAATGAAAAAAAGACGCTTTATATCATGGCTTCAAGTCCGCAGACAAGACCATCGATATACTTCGGTAAATTCATCGGGCTTCTCCTTTTAACGCTTCCTATGATACTTTTCTTTTATTTCATTACAGAATGGGTTTTTACATCCCTGTTCAGTTCTGCATATAATGTGGGCATACTGGTACTGCAGGTGCTTTTCATCAATGCGGTGTTGTTCGCATCAGCAGGTATGTTCATTTCAGTATTGTTCAAGAACGAGAAGAAAGCCACATGGGCAGGGACGAAGATAGTCACAGTAACTGCCATGCTGACCTCTTTGTGGATAATGATACCATTCCTTGAATTCGTGTTGAACCTGACGAACAACAGCACGGATTATCTGATATACCTTGAAAAATTAACATGGCTTTCCCCTTTTACCCTTGAGCTGATGGCGGTTTATAACCCTTCTGTATTTACTGATTATTTCAATATACTTACTGCCATTTCTGTAATATTGCTCTTCCTCGGCATGGTTATATTCATGAAGCAGGATATAGAATATTAATACAAATGAACGGTTTTCAAATGTCAAAATCTGTGGATGAACTGGCTGAAAAGATAAGCCCTCTTTTCTCCATATATGAAATTCAGCAGCGTGGGGGTGATTTCTATTTCTTCGGGCTTCCGAAAAAGGATATCAGGATAATATACCAGGAACTCTGGACCGTTTTTGCAGAAAAGGGGTTTGAATTCTCGGTGAGGTATGAACTGGGCGAGCATGTGCTTGTGGCTTCGCAATTCGCTCCGGTCAAAGAGCGGATATGGATAAATGTTGCTCTGTTGACAGTATCTCCGAATCAAAATGAGCATATTGATAGTCCACTCTCCTAATAACAATGTCTTAGATAATAACAGATGTGGATATACTACCAAGAGACGTA
>JAYTKX010000138.1:0-9431 GCA_043729865.1 Methanobacteriota archaeon | reverse complement strand
TACGCATCAGTTCCATCAATGAATCTTTTGTTATATTTTTCTGAAGTCTGCCTATTTCATATGATTTATCACGATTCTTCTCTTAACCGATGACCGATGAAGTATCCACAGGGTTGCCAGATATGTCGCTGGACCCTGATTTTATTTTAATACCTCTGGGCAAATGCTGTTTTAATGACTTTTACATTGTTTTATTTATTATAAAAGTCGTCAAAAGGAAATAGAAGTGTTATGAACGACTTAGTACTATTTGGGGTGATGTCATACTTTAAAATTAATATTAGACAGTAAGTATGTTTATGTTCTAAAAAATTCAATCAAGTTATAACGGCAAAATGCCGATACATGAGGTGAAATTATGAAGACGAGACATAAAACTACAGCAGGTATAATCCTGTTAGTGCTAGCCTTTACTATAGGTGTGGCTGGTGCAGTCAATGAGACACCAACAGTAAACATAACCGGAACGCCAACTGAAACATTAACTGTAACAGCAACCAGTACAGCAGTTGCAGGAATGGCAGAAGATGACGACTACAAGCCGGATAAAGGTCTAATCGGCCCTGGAAATGCGCTATACGGATTACGAATAGCGTTTCAGCATCTCGATATAGTTTTCACATTCAATAAGAGTGAAAAGCTCGGAAAACAGGTATCTTATGCAAGACACAGGATAAAAGAGTTCAGAGCCAGTTTAGCCGATAATGATACTGAAGGAGCAAACATAGCTATTGAAGAGTTTAAAGATGAAATCGAAGAGGTTAACAAAACGGTCTCTGAATTTTCCGGCAAAGATACAGGACTTGCCAATGCACAGAAAATGATTGCAAAACATCAGGCAGTTCTGGAAGCCCTCCTTGAATCACACCCTAATAATTCAGGACTTCAGAAAGCGTACAAAAACAGCTTGGAACTGGAGGATAAATTTGCAGAAAAGACAAAAGTAAAATTTGAACGCAAGATGACGAAACAGGGCAGGGTAGTACTGGAGGAAGTAGAAATAGATAATGAAGATGATGGAAAGGAGAAGACTCAGGTAAAAGCTTCAGTCGAAGACAATAAGACTCACGTCAAAGTGGAATTGAAATTCCTCACGAACAGCACTGAAGACGCTGACATAGCAGCAGACATCTCCGACAGAGTGGCTGCAATTAAGAACAATATTTCAGGTTTGATAAAGATCGAACGCGACGGTGAGGAAAACGATGAGAAAGACGATGATGAAGCCGAGCCTGAGGTCACAGTGACCGGCGGACCAACTACAACATTGACTACAACCCAGGCAGTTACCCGGGCGGCAAATCTGTCCGGAGAAAAACTGAAAGCTGAAGCTGAGGTCAAAGGAAATACGACCAGAGTCAAGTTTGAGTATACGTTCTTCCTGAATGCGACAGAGGATTCTACCATAATTGCAGGTGTCCAGGCAAAACTGTCTGCTCTGACAGCGGATAAGATCCTGAGCGTTCTGGACGTAAAGGTCAAAGAAAAGAGAGTAGAGATAAAGGAAACGAAAGTGAATGAAAGGAAGAACGCGCAAATAAATGAGACGAAGCGCGAAAATAAGAGGGGACAGATAGAAAGAGAAGATTCAAAATAGGATTAGGACGACGCTAAGATAGGTCAAGTTTCACCTATCTTTTTTTATCCTCTTCGCTCAGTAGAATGACAAAATTGAAGGATGGTGAAATCATGGCAACATATCCAGTAATCAATGCCCCGAACGTTAAAAAAGATGCGATTGTTGTGGGAATGAAGATTCTTGAAGATCTGGTAGCACACTACGGAACCCCGCATTTCGTCATCGAGCAGACCAAAGGCAAGATGCATTTCACTTTTCTACAGTATTGCAGACCTGTGATAGCATACGAGAAATAAAGGCATGCAAATTATCCAATACCAAGAATGATTTCCTCCCTCGTCATTTCCTTAAAATCTTTCGGTATCATCTTCGAGGTTTATTCAGCCGTCTGGAGGCGAAAAAAAGGGGGTACTAAGAGGTATAGGCGGGCTGTGAAATCGTGGCTTATATCGCATCATAGAGGCTAATAGCAATGCTCTTTTTATCGCGCCGGTCATTGCAACATACCCTGTTAATACACTGTAATACAAATGGTTCACGTATCAATGCTCTCTCCATCGCGTCGGTCATTGCATCTGGCAGTGTTCCTTTCTCCGTTACGGTAAATGACAGACAGAGCGACGGCACAATCATGCCCCGCAGCTCTGCTGCGATTGGGTGTGCCGTCGCAACGTTTGACCTCTCCGTTGATTAGTAGTTGGAAGTGTTGGGGAGTGGGGGTTAGAAAAAAAGACACTTCCAACCAGAACCAATGATGATTAGCAATACCTATATAGATTGCTATCACTATTGTATAGTGATTAAAATACCTATAATATACTGAATTAAATATTATGAGAACACTACAAAAACATGAAATGGTTAAACTTAAAGTCTGGAAAACGGGATCAAGCCTGGTCGTTACTATTCCAAAAACCCTGGCTGAATTGTACGGAATAAATGAAGGTTCTATTCTTGAATTTGTGAGTGAATCTAAAGACGATTTTTCGATTAAGCCGGTAAGAAAGAGATAACAGGTAGTTCATTTATGAAAAAAGAAAATGTGATTGTTTGGTATGATAAAAAAGCTGATTTTCTTGAAGTCATTTTTGAAAAGAAAAAAGGCTGGTTTGAAGACACGCTTTATGATGCTCTTTCTGTTAGAGTTGATTCAGATAAAAATATTATCGGTTTCTCTATTTTGGGATTGAGCGGATTAAATCGGCCCATGCATTGTAAACTTAATACCAGTCAAAAACAGATTTGTATTGATTACGATGTGGGGGCGGACGTGCTCTATGTCAGCTTCCAGAATCCGCCTTACTCCGTCAATCATGAAGAAGATGAGAATGGCATAGTGTGGAACTTTAATGAGAAAGGCGAACTGACCGGGATTACTGTGATAATAGCAAAACGAAGCGTTAGTTCCTTATCTCCTGAGCAGAGAAAGCATTTTGAAGAGAGCATGAAACGCAACGAGAGCCTTATGAAAAAGCTGTCTGAGATGTAATATGGCGCCGGTAAAAATAGTCGTTGAAAAGCATTTGGATGGATTTGTGGCATATGCCCAGGGACTTGAAGGAGTTGTGGTAGGGGAGGGCGATACTTACGAAGAGGCTTTGCAGGATGTGGAATCCGCGATCAAGTTTCACCAAGAGACTTTTGGAGGAGCGGAGAAATGGATTGATGAGAAAGAATATGATCGTCTTTTCTATGAATATATGGAAGCGCAGGCGCATAAAAAAGCCTTAGAGCACGCTGCTGATATTCGCATGTCTCGCGGGGATCCTGCCGATCCTGAGGATTGCATGGAAGTCAACGAAGAGACGAAACGGGACATAGAGGAAGCCCTGGCTGAGTTCAAAGCGGGAAAGTTCCACACAGCAGAAGAATTCTATAAAGAACTGGGGCTGACAGGAAAAAAGAAGGTGAAATAATATGGCAAAACTACAATTCGGCGACCTAATACTTGAAATTAAATTTAATTCTTTTGAACCCTATTGGGTTGCATATGAAGTCAAGTTTTCCTGGAAAGATGACGTGATTGTAAACGATAATATTCTTAAAAGAACGGGTGAATTCTGGGGCAAAAGGTCTTATGGCACTTTCCTGGCGAATGATTATGAGAGGGACCAGTTAATAGATACGATACGAAAAGTCCTCAATACCGGCGAGCCTGACTATTGGGAACCTGTTGAGCCTGATATCGTTATGGCGATTTATCCCGACACGTATTTTCCATTCATGAAGTCTCACTGGACTTTAGTGTATGAAGGGGATAGGAAACAGGAGGAGATGGAACCGGAAAAGGGCAAATGCTTCACTGTTATAACGTTTATCGATTCGTATAATTTTAAAGACAGCGGCGCGTATTCTGGAAAGGGCATATCCCTTCACCTGATTGTTAAGAGAGAGGCTCTGGAGAATTTCTTAACAGAGCTGGAAACGGAATATAAGAGCCTTAAATTTGAACACAATGATCCTGTGTCGGCGGACGTGGAGCATGGGGCTGAAACTATAGACGCTTTGAACCTTGATCCTGCCATTGCCGAGTTACTTTTGTTTTTACAAAAAGAATGTCCTAAAACGGATGCTGAACTCGTTGTTGGTATTCCGGGCTTTAAAAAAGATACGTTGGGTAAAGCTGGCGATTTGGGACTTGTCGAAAGTCTCTACCCCACAGTGTGGCTCACAAGCGCGGGACAAGGTCTTGCCACCGTTCTTAATCGGTTGATGAAAAATTTATGAGAACATTCCACGTATCCATCCAGAAGAATGCCCTCATGGCGATTTTAGTTAATCAGAAAGCTAATTTCCTTTTGCCTGTTGCCCTGGCGCGCATGATACCTTTAGCTTTTGTCAACCTCTTGCACTTTCCAAATACTGCCTCAAACCGGTCAAGGTGCAACTGAAGCATATCCACCTGAAACCTGAACGCTGATAGCTCACGGCGCAGCTCTGCGATCAATGCAGGGGTGATTAACATAAAACCCTCAGACAGGGAACAGCTTGTCGATCTTGCGGTTTCTGCCTGGTTGTCTGCGAACCTGTCCCTTTCGCACAAGGGCTGAGACCTGCTCTAATACAGTGCCGGGCGATAGGTCAACTTTCCGTTTCAACTCAAGTAATTCCATACCGGGATTGGTTGTTATTATTTTCAAGATGTCCTCTTGAGTCATATTACCGTCTCTTCTTTTTACGCTTCTTTTCACCGACTACATTGACTTTAGCAGATGGCGAATGCTTTTTCTTGCACTTCATCTTTAAGCGATGTTTCTTCATCCCGCCCAATTTCATTACCTCAAATATGTGCTGGTTCGTACTCTGTTGCCCTGTATTTTGTAGCTGCGTCTGGACTTCTCACCCGCAGCTCATAGACCTGGGTGAAGGCCCGGGTTTCCTTTACTAAAATTTCAGATTCCCCGGTCCAGCGTTCACCATTGGAGGAAGCCATGGCGAACAGGATACCCGGGCCGTCATTCATAACCCAAATTTTGTTTGATAACTTCTTCTTTTCATTGAAAACCGAAATGACATCGTAACCAGGCTGACCGGCAGAAGCTATTACATCAGGATCAGACGGCTTTACAGGAGTAGCCGCTGTTACCTGAGTCTGACCGATATTAATGGGTACATCAGTAGGGGGCGGCGGCGTAAGTCTCTGTAACTCTGTCAGAATATCTTTCAGTAAATCCGCAGTTTTTGTCATAGTTCAATCACCAGGTCAACGATGGCTTAAAGGCGAATGGTATCTGCATTCCGTTATAATTCTGGCATGTGTCCCTGTCATCTTAATGAGACAGCCACAATCTAAGGCGAATTGTTTAACTGCTGGAGCCTGCTTAAATCCGCCAGCAGGTTCAGGAATATAATCGCCTTTTATTTCCCAGGTATCACCGTTCACATGTGCTACAGCATAGTATGCCGTAAATTCAAGTCTCTCCTGCACTTCCTGATATCCATAAGGGTCCAGCAAAAGGTCTGCTGCCTCTTCTATGGTATCAACATTCGCAAAGGAAATCTCTTCCCCGTTTTTATACAATTTATAAATCATATTTTTACCTTCTGGAATAAAAAAACAGCATCCTATAGTCAGGTGTTTTAAAAATGGCTACGGGACGCCGGTAAATTGCTTTTGTTGTGCTCATCCTTTTCCTTCAATATCGTAAACTAACTTCGCCACATATAGGATGGGCACGCCCGTGAAGGCTTACCGTTGGTTACGTTAATCCTGTTCCCCGGTCAAACGACCAAATAGAAAACGTAGCCATGTAGTGATCATCTTTTGAGTTTATAAAGGTTTCATTATTGGGTTCTCAAATAATGCCCCTCCCTTCTGATCGCCCTTGCTACTACCTGGGCGTGTCCGAACACCTGGGCGCTTCCAAGTTACAATGCCCCTCCCTTCTGATCGCCCATTGCTACCGACATGCTCTCAAGAACTGCTACACACGGAGCATAGTTACAATGCCCCTCCCTTCTGATCGCCCATTGCTACAGAATTATGATGATATGGCTGGGATGGGATTACTAGGTTACAATGCCCCTCCCTTCTGATCGCCCATTGCTACCATGCGCCCCTTTCCCGCTACTGCTGACACGGTATTGTTACAATGCCCCTCCCTTCTGATCGCCCATTGCTACAGCCAGACAGTTTCAATCCTACTTCCTTTGAAAGCCACTCTTCAACGACATAATTACGGGTAGTTTATGTCGTTTTCAGGGCTTTTCCCTCTGTTTAGAAGCCTATATTATGTCGTAACAACATAATTTCCTCCGTGATTATGTCGTCTATTTTGAAAATTTTTATAAATTGGAAGACGGGACGATTAGCGTCCCTCCAAGTTTCAATCCCTACCAAGTTTGATATCAGTTCTGCTGTATATTAAAGGTTTCTATATAAGGTTCTGTCAGGTCTTCGGGGGATAGAACGGGCTGTCAATTTTCGGTTGATGTTTGGCGAGAATTGTCGTTCTATAGTCTTGTAGGGAAGTATGATTGGACATGCTCTTCGAGTTCCTTTAGATGCTCGTCCACAATATCCCGGGTACCGAAAATATCCCCCATCGCTTTCACACCAGCGTAAATCTTGTCTTTTTCTCGTAAGAGTCCTGCACCCAAATCCCTTCTACTCTTTCTGATATAATCACCCCAGTTCGAGATAACAAGACGGGTATAGAATACAACTTCTGGCTTTGCAACATATATTCCATCTACTTTAAACGAGCGATGCCGCTTGATATAATCAATAAATTCATTGCCTGTATGCTGTTTACTTACATAACTATCAGGATTTAAAAAATCGACAAAACCCCATTGATACTGTACATGCTTAACAACTCCGAACATATCAATGCTTGGAATCTTCTCATAGTCTTCAGTCATCACAGCAAAATCAACGTCTTTGCTGACTTCCACGCCTGTATAAAAGAAAATAGCAAGACCTCCAACAAGTACGACCCGTTCTTGAGACAACCTGAGACCATCGAGAACCTCATGAATAACATCAATTTCGCTCATAATGAAGGAATCTCCACTGGCATATTGTTGTCTAGAGCAAACCCAGGTGCCTTAAGTATTTTCATGCCTTTTGTATCGAAATCAAAACCATAATCCAAGTCAAAAGACACCTCAACCGCCTCCTTTATCATACCTTCCTCTTTTATTCTCCTTTCTAAATAATCTTTGTCTATGGAATCCCGGTTTCTCTCTGATATCGCTTTCGATGCGGTCTCATCAATATTTAACGTATGTAGAATCAAATCCTCTACTCTGGGGCGCTTTCCATAAGTGGGAAGATTCTTAAACGAATATATCGTGTAACCGTCACTAAAAAGTTCTTTTGCCATATCTATGGAGTTCTCTTGGAATATTAGGTGAGGAGACCGCAGGCGCATAGGATATCTCCAAATATCATAATCAATCTCATTAACATATAAAAACCGCAAACAGCCGAGTAATCTTTTTGCTCTCTCGCCTTTTTGCACATCGTTTTGTAGCGTATCTACCGTCTGTTTAAAAACGTTATAAGCGTTTCCTGGTGTTGTTTTACATATATCTGATATTTCTTTGAAGGTCTTTTCCAATGCCCTGTTGGTAAATACTATCTTTTGCAATTCTGTCCGCATGAAATATTCTATAAACTTTATAGGTTATAACCCTATCGTTCCACGTTATACCCTTCTGTCAACCGAATTTTGACAGCCCGTTCTATCAACCGAAGACTTGACAGAACCATATTGCGACATTACTATATAGTCTATATATAGTTATCGTGGGTAATTATGTGACTAAGCATAGCGAATATTACTAATAGTTATGAAAAATATGGTTCGGTGGGTAGGTATAGGGCGCACCCTCATCATCAACCGATTTCTTACATCTTTTCTATCCCCCGAAGACCTGACAGAACCAGCGGCGGCAAACTATTTAAGCTTCAAAAAAGGTCTAAAGAAAAAGAAAAATGAATACAGAACCAATTGTAAAGGAAGCCGGCATCAAAGGTGTTGAAAGCAATCACCGAAGAAGGTTATAATCGCTGTTATAGCCAATAAATAGTGGAGGTAACAGAGTGGAAACTGAATTATTGAAAAATAATGCAAAAGCATTTAAGAAATCTGCTGAAAGAAGTCTTGAGCAAAGAAAGTTACCAAATGGTCAGATTCAATCATTGGCGGTTCCCGCTATTGTAAATTTCGCTTTTTCTATTGAACTATATTTAAAATATTTACTTATCAAAAATGGAGCAGGATTTAAAAAAGTCCACAAGTTGTTTGATTTGTTTAACTTGCTTAATACAGATATTAAACAAGAAATAATCAAATCTACAACTTACAATCAAGCAGAATTTGAATTACTGCTGGAGCAACATACTAATGCATTTATTGATTGGCGGTATCTTCACGAAAAAAAACAAAACGAAAATGTGGATCTTGAGTTTATGAGAAGACTACTGGACAGCATCGAACGAATTGCAGACAAATCTTAAATTATAATTGTCTAATGTCGTCTAAAAATTATGCACAATGGAATCATGCATAAGGGTCAACAATAGACATAAGACTAAAATAACTAAGCATCATTACTTTTTATCCTGCTTGCATTCTGAATCAACATAGACCAATGACAGCAACCATGACAAAAGGGTATGTTTTGTTAAGGTCAGGACGCTATCAGGTATTCATTTGCATGGAATTTCTTTTGACTATTGTTAAGCCAGACAATTCTGACTTAACAATAGTTTCAGGCGTTAAGTCCTGTGATCCTTCTTTTTTCTCCGTGCTGCCAGCAGCAGCAACAGGATCGCCGTCATTCCCCCAAATCCCGGAGCCTCCGTAGTTCCTAGTGTGACTGTCACTGCAGGAGATGGAGATTCAGGCTGTACAGTTTCAGTTCCTGCCGGTGATGGGGAAGAGAACGATGCGCCGATTATCGCGAAATTAGAAAATGAAGGTGCTGTCGATCGACCATGCATTCCCGACACTATTCATAGAATAATTGTTTCAATCCCTTATGGGTTTTCTAGGGCGCTGCGACCTGCGCGCGGTACTGATTCAGAGCTGAAACCAGTGTAGTTTCAATCCCTTATGGGTTTTCTAGGGCGCTGCGACATGCGTTCGTTTAGTATTATAGATTTCATTTTGTTTGGTTTCAATCCCTTATGGGTTTTCTAGGGCGCTGCGACAGTACATAACATCAGGAGGATAAAATAAATGAGTTTCAATCCCTTATGGGTTTTCTAGGGCGCTGCGACCTGGATATTACAGACCTGAGCGGGCGTAACTTTACTCCGGTTTCAATCCCTTATGGGTTTTCTAGGGCGCTGCGACATTTCCTCCTTGCGCGCCGCGCTTTCATACAGCACGGAGTTTCA
>JAYTKX010000137.1:0-7590 GCA_043729865.1 Methanobacteriota archaeon | reverse complement strand
GGTTCATGCCTTTGGGAGGTTCTTCCTTGAGCGATCGCTGCTTTATTTTCTGGGATAAGCTCATCACCAGTTTAACGTTCACATCTGCCTGCAGGAGGGCGCGCTGGATGTCCTTAACAACCTCGTCCACTATCCTTTCATCTATCCTGCCTGCGCCAATGAGTTTCTTGAGCGCATCCTGAAGTGAACCGCCCAACTTATCAAGTACCATATAGTCTTCCTGTTCTTCCTGAATAATGCTCTTGGTGTTAATTAAAGTTTGTGGAATTTTGCCAGAAATATGCATCTACACAATCCAAACCAATATCTTTTTTAGTCCAGACCCAATTAAGACCTCATCAAGAGGAAGCTATGCCATTTGAGATATTAGATAAACATGAACTTGTCCCGACGATATATCTTATGAACATCAGCGCATCGCGCATTGCTAAAAAAGCACAGCCGGGACAGTTCGTCATTCTGAGGATAGATGAGAAAGGGGAGAGGATACCGCTCACGATAGCGGATTTTGACCGGAAGAAGGGGACCATCACAATGATATTCCAGGCTGTAGGTAAGACCACGATGCAGCTTGCATCCATGGAAGCAGGCGACGAACTCCTTGATCTTATTGGTCCGCTGGGAAATCCCGCGCATATAGACAAAGTGGGGACCGTGATACTTGTCGGCGGCGGCGTAGGGGTCGCCCCGGTCTTTCCGCAGACCCGCGCCTTCAAGGAAGCAGGGAACAAAGTCATATCCATTATAGGAGCGCGAAGTGCAAACCTTCTTCTATGGGAAGACAAAATGCGAAAGGTTAGCGACGAACTTTTTATCACTACGGACGACGGGACAAAAGGACACCACGGATTTGTGACAGATATAGTCAAGAAGATACTCGAAAGCGGGACACAGGTGGACAGGGTCGTGGCTATCGGTCCCCCGGTCATGATGCGCGCTGTGGCGGGCGTCACGAAACCATTCAATGTCAAGACGATCGTCAGCCTGAACTCTATCATGGTGGATGGGACCGGCATGTGCGGCGCATGCCGCGTGCTTGTGGGGAACGAGACAAAGTTCGCATGCGTGGATGGACCTGAATTCGATGCGCATCTTGTGGATTTCACGCTCCTGATGAACAGGCTTGCCATATACCAGCCTGAGGAGAAGATGGCACTTGAAAAGTATAAATGCGAGAGGGAGGGATGCAAATGTTAGAACGGCAGAAGATGCCTGAGCAGGATCCCGGGATTCGCGCCACTAATTTTAATGAAGTAGCTCTTGGTTTTTCTGAAAAGCAGGCAGTAGCTGAGGCAAAGCGCTGCCTCCAGTGCAAGAAACCCACGTGCATGAAAGGATGCCCTGTAGAAGTCAAGATACCTGCCTTTCTCAAATATGTGGCTGAGGGAGATTTTGACAGCGCAATAAAAGAGATAAAGATCGATAACGCCCTCCCTGCCGTATGCGGGCGCGTGTGCCCGCAGGAAACGCAGTGCGAAGAGGTCTGTGTATTGAGCAAGAAAGGAGCTTCGGTCTCGATAGGCAGGCTTGAGCGATTCGTGAGTGATCATGAACGCAGGAAAGGTGTTGAAGTCCCTGAAAAGCCCGAGCCAACGGGAAAGAAGATCGCTGTTGTAGGCTCAGGACCAGCCGGGCTCACGGCTGCTGCTGACCTTGCAAAAATGGGTCATTCTGTTACGATATTTGAAGCGCTTCATGAAGCTGGAGGCGTGCTTATCTACGGTATCCCTGAATTCAGGCTTCCCAAAGAGATAGTCCGCGCAGAGGTGGAGTATGTGAAAAAGCTGGGTGTAACTGTTCTTCTTGACCATGTTATCGGCAAGATCGAAAACGTGGACGAACTGCTTTCAGAGTTCGATGCCGTCTTTCTCGGGACTGGAGCCGGGCTTCCTGTTTTCATGAACATAGACGGTGAGAACCTTAACGGCGTCTATTCAGCCAATGAATTCCTGACGCGCGTGAACCTTATGAAATCATACAAATTCCCGGATTATGCTACGCCGATCAAGAAGGGAAAGCGCGTTGTCGTGGTGGGTGGAGGCAATGTGGCTATGGACTCTGCAAGGTGCGCGCTGCGCCTTGGCGCCAGAGAGGTAACTATCGTTTACAGGCGAGGGGAGGATGAGATGCCAGCGCGCGCAGAGGAAATAGAGCACGCAAAGGAAGAGGGCATCATTTTCAGGCTTCTCACGAACCCTGTGAGAATTATCGGGGACGGGAAGAACTGGGTCACTCACATTGAGTGCATAAACATGCACCTTTGCGAACCTGATGAATCGGGCAGATGCAGACCTGCGGCGACGCCTGGGACAGAGCATAAGATAGAGGCTGACGTTGTTGTGATAGCAATAGGGACATCGCCCAATCCGCTTGTGCCGCGCACCACGAAGGGACTTGAAATAACAAAGCACGGGACGATAGTGGCAAAAGAGAACGGCGAGACCACAAAGAAAGGCGTATATGCAGGCGGCGATGCCATCACAGGCTCTGCGACCGTGATAAGCGCAATGGGCGCGGGAAAGAAGGCGGCGCGGGCGATAGATGATTACATGAAGGGAAAATAAAAACCTATATCATCATCAAGAATTCAAAAATCCCCTTTACCTTTTTCTTCTCCCCGCTTATTTCGGCAAATTCCTTTAATAGCTGCTTTTGCTTTTCATTCAGCTTTGTCGGCACCTCTACCTTTATCCTCACAAGCTCATCGCCCTTACCTGAACCGTGAAGACCGGGAAAACCCTTGCCCCTGAGGCGAAACACCTGACCGTTCTGCGTCCCGGCAGGGATCTTCATAGACGCTTTTCCGTCCAGCGTGGGTACAAGGATCTCATCACCCAGCGCTGCCTGCGCGAAGCTGATACTGGCTTCCATGACAACATCATTTTCATGGCGGGTGAATATCTTGTGGGGCTTGACATATATCTCCACATACAGGTCACCCGGAGGTCCTCCTTTCTGTCCGGCTTCCCCCTCGCCGGAAACCCGAAGCCTTGAACCTGAATCAACGCCCGGCGGGATCTTGACTTCCAGTTTTCGTTTCTTCTGCACAATGCCTGAACCATGGCATGTCGTGCATGGTGAATCAATAACATTCCCTGCGCCCCGACACGTCCCGCAGGTCGAGGTCGTCATGAACCTGCCGAAGGGGGTATTCTGCGTCTTGTTCACCTGACCTGTGCCGCGGCATGCGGGGCAGGTTTTGGGGGAGGTTCCCGGTTTTGCGCCGCTTCCTTTACATACATCGCACGTCTCATTCCTGGGGAATTCAAGATCGACCCTTTTTCCTGATGCAGCTTCCTCGAACTCGATAGCAAGTTCATAGAGCATATCAGACCCGCGCTTTGGTCCTTCGCGTCTTCCCCCTCCCCCGCCAAAGAACGTGTCAAAAATACCACCTCTGCCGCCGCCGCCAAAACCCCTTAAGATATCCTCAATGTCCGGAGCCGCGCCCCTGAAAATATCTTCCTGCGAATACCTCATGTCTATACCCGCGTGACCATACTGGTCATACTGCTGGCGCTTGGTCTGGTCTTCCAGGACGGCATAGGCTTCAGATAGTTCCTTGAATTTCTCCTCAGCGTCAGGGGCTTTGTTCCTGTCAGGATGATACTGCATCGCCAGTTTGCGGTAAGCTGATTTGATATCATCCGCCGAAGCTTTTTTATCTACACCAAGTATCTCGTAATAGTCGCGTTTAGTAGCCATGAATTGAAGTTATAATGCTCTGAATGTAAAAAAAGATATGTACTTTTCAACAATAATTATTAGTTGCTGCATAATGGATGATTATTTCTTATCATCATCCACTACCTTGTATTCAGCATCCGTTACTTTCTCGTCTTTATTTTCTTCCCGTGGAGGTTCTTGCTGTTCAGAGGTTCCTCCCTGCTGCCCCTGTTGCTGCTGCTGAGCCTGCTGCTGATAAAGTATCGTGCTGATCGCATGCATTTCCTTTGTGAGATCTTCAATTGCAGACTTTATCCTGCTGATATCTTCACTTTTCAGGGCTTCCTTCGTGTTCTCAATTTCCTTCTCGACCTTCTGTTTCTGGTCGCCTGTAACCTTATCGCCAAGCTCCTTAAGCGTCTTCTCTGTTGAATATATCAGAGTATCAGCCTGGTTCGTTACCTCGACTTTCTCTTTCCGCTTTCTATCTTCTTCTGCGTATTTCTCGGCGTCCTTGATCTTACGGTCTATCTCATCCGATGCCATCTTAAGAGGCGCAGTTATTGTCATCTTCTGTTCTTTGCCTGTTCCCAGATCTTTTGCTGTCACATGAAGTATCCCGTTCGCATCAATATCAAAGGTAACTTCGATCTGCGGGATCCCGCGCGGCGCAGGAGGGATGCCTACAAGGTTAAATCTGCCAAGGGTCACGCTGTCGTACGCCATAGCCCTCTCTCCCTGGAGTACATGGATCTCCACCGTAGTCTGGCTTTCAGCAGCTGTTGAGAATATCTGGCTTTTCCGGGTAGGAACTGTCGTATTCCTGTCTATGAGCTTTGTCATGACATGACCAAGGGTCTCGATGCCAAGGGTCAGCGGGGTAACATCAAGCAGCAGGATATCCTTCACCTCACCTGATAGAACCCCTGCCTGGATGGCTGCGCCCATTGCCACACATTCCATCGGGTCAACGCCCCCCTCAGCTTTCTTTCCTGCATAATCCTCCACGAATTTCTGGACTACGGGCATCCTGGTAGGTCCGCCCACCATAATGACCCTGTTGATATTATCCTTTGTTAATTTTGCATCAGACAGCGCCTGTTCCATCGGGGCGCGGCATCTGTCGATCACAGGTCTTATCACTTCTTCAAGTTTCGTCCTTGTAAGCGTCATTGTGAGATGCTTGGGACCACCTGCATCTGCTGTTATGAATGGCTGGTTTATTTCTGTGGAAAGAGTTGTGGATAATTCTATCTTGGCTTTTTCAGCCGCATCGCGAAGCCTCTGGTTCGCCACCCTGTCCTTTCGAAGGTCAATACCGTGCTCTTTCTTAAATTCCTCTGCGATATAATCCACGAGCCTGTTATCCATATCAGTCCCGCCAAGCTGCGTGTCGCCTGCGGTGGATTTGACTTCGAATACTCCGCCCCCCATTTCCATTATGGTCACATCAAGTGTCCCGCCGCCAAGGTCGAACACAAGTATCTTCTGATCACCGGTCTTATCAAGACCGTATGCAAGAGAGGCTGCCGTGGGTTCATTGATGATCCTCACAACTTCAAGTCCTGCTATTTCCCCGGCATCCTTGGTAGCCTGCCTCTGGTTGTCGTTGAAATATGCAGGCACGGTGATGACCGCTTTTTCTACCTTATCACCTAAAAATGCCTCCGCATCCTGCTTTATCTTCTGGAGCAGGAAAGCTGAAAGTTCCTGCGGTCTGTAATCTTTCCCGCGTAGTGAATATTTATAATCTGTCCCCATTTTTCTCTTAAATGCATAGGCTGTCCCTTCAGAATTTGTTACAACCTGCCGGCGTGCCGGCTCACCCACAAGTCTCTGCCCGTCTTTTGTGAAAGCCACATACGAAGGGAAGGCTTTGCCTCCCAGGGAAACCCCTTCCGCACTCGGTATTATTACCGGTCTATTGCCCTGCATCACGGCAGCGGCTGAATTGCTTGTACCAAGATCTATTCCTATTATCTTTGCCATTAACTCACCTCATTTTCATTATCTGTGTCTTTATTTTTTGATACTCTTACTTTGGAATATCGAATGACCTTATTGTTCAACATATAACCCCTTGCAAACTCCTCCAGGATCGTGCCCTCTTCATTGTCATCTGAAAGCGTCTGCATCATAGCTTCATGCATATATGGATCAAATTTTTCTCCCAGGGCTTTAATTGGAACAAGACCGTTTTTTTCAAGTACATTTTTGAATTGCTTATATATAAGCTCCATACCCAGGATCAATTTTTCTTTGTTTGAGGATCCCTTTGCGTTCTCAAGTCCTCTTTCAAGAGATTCCATAATATCTATCAGTTCTATTATGAGCTTCTCATTTGCATATTTTACGAATTCCTCTTTCTCTTTCTGCACTCTTTTTCTTTGATTCTCAAACTCCGCGCTCAGGCGAAGGCACCTGTCTTTTTCCTGTTCAAGCTGTTTCCTTACTGTTTCCAGCTCTTTTTCGGAATTATCTGCGGCTTTGACTCCCTCGCTCTGAGATGGTCGGGTCTCTTCCTGGTTGTCCTCAAAAGGTATATCTTCAGTCTTTTTTTCTTTCTTGTTATTGCCTTCTTGATTCAATCTCAGACAGCTCCATTTTTCGTTCGGATTATTAAATCATTCTATTTAATATCAGTCTTCACCGACATCAGGAGCCTGTATCCCATCGTAATAATCTGCAGTATGTTCAGGTTTGACATCCATCATGCCTGTTTCCTTTGCGGTCAGTATATCATCAATGCGCAGGATCATATTGGCAGCATCTGTGGCAGATTTGATTATCTGCGTCTTGACGCGCAATGGTTCGACTATGCCTAGTTTAAGCATGTCCTCGGCTTTTCCTGTGAATACGTTCAGACCGAATGTCTTTTTGCCTTTGCTGTGTGCGTTCCTCAGTTCTGCGATAATATCTATCGCATCAAGACCTGCGTTCTCAGCGATGCCTTTTGGTATCTCCTCAAGCGCTTCGGCGTAAGCTGTTATCGCAAGCTGCTCTCTGCCTTGAAGAGTAGTAGCGTAAGCCCTGAGCTTCATCGCAAGTTCCATTTCAGGCGACCCACCTCCTGCCACCATCTTACCGTCCTCGATCACGTCGCCCACCACGCGGAGCGCGTCGTCCAGCGCGCGTTCCACTTCATCAGCCACATGCTCTGCGCCGCTGTATATCAGGATGGATACGGCTTTAGGATTCTTGCATCCCTCGACGTATATCATCTTGTAGTTGCCAACACCACGCTCTTCGACCACGTCAGCATATCCGAGGTCTTCTTCTTCAACCCCGTCAACCCTGGAGACAACGCGCGCTCCTGTTGCTTTAACGATTTTCTTGATCTCTCCATCCGAGCATCTTCGCACTGCGAAAATACCTTTCTTTGTCAGGTAATGCATCCCTATGTCATCTATGCCTTTTTCCGTGAATACGACACTTGCCCCGCTTTTTGCAAGCGCTTCAACCCTCTCTTCAACAAGCCTGCTTTCTTCAAGCCTTGCCTCTGAGAGCATATCTGCCGAGGATATATGGATCTTTGACGCAGTCTTTGTTTTCTCGACTTCGATGCCTGTATCCAGGACCGCTATTTTTGCCTTCTCGACTCTCTTTGGCATGTTCTTGTGCGCCCTTGCCTTATCGATCACGACGCCGTGGACGAACTTTGTATCTTTTATACTGCCGCCTCGCTGGTGAATGATGTTGATGTTCTCTTTTACGTTCACCCTGCCGCTTTCTTTGATCGAAAGGGCGGTTTTCACACACAGCTCAACCAGCGGTTCAAGAGCCATGTCTGCGCTTTTTCCCGTGAGCGCCGTCCTTGCGATGTTTTCAAGAACGTCATCTTTTGCCTCTATTGCCAGTTCGTCCAGTATCTCAAGCGCCCTGACCTGGGCGAGACTGAAACCCCGCGTGATAACTGTGGGATGG
>JAYTKX010000136.1:0-5996 GCA_043729865.1 Methanobacteriota archaeon | reverse complement strand
AAGGCTGGCGTATCCCATACCGGATAATATCTCAGCCAGCCCCTGTGTACCCTCTTTGGACACCGTGGCACCAGGCAGGATAACAACAGCTGGCGCTTTTTTCCCGGAAGACGGGATGCGAAGGAGCCCCTCCACAGTATAGTCCTTGCTGGGAAATGAAATCGTTTCAAGAGTATAGTTGCTGCCTGATTCGGTCTTAAGCACAGCGACATCAACTTTACCCCTGTTTTCAGGATATGAGAGTACTCCATCACTGCTCACGTTCCATCTGTCGCTGTTCGAAGGAAATAGAAAATAAGCAACAACAAGAATGAAAAATACTGCAGCGATCGCGTAAATTATCTTTGATCTATGGGCTGGTCGGCTCTCGGTTTTTTGCTTTTTAATTTTAAGATTTTTTTTTGGTTTCATTTATCAATGAAAATATTATACTCTGCTCAAACCGAAATCCCTTCCATTGCCATTGGGACGATTATCGTAACAGCAACAATGAGAAGTACTATTGCCAGTATTATGAGCAGTATGATCGGTATCATCACAGCTGCGATCGCTTTTCCTGCGGGGAGGTCCTGATACTGGTGGAGCCCGACTACGTTAAGAGCGCCTACCCATATCCATCCGAATATGCCCAGCATTGGTATCCAGCCCAGAATTATTAGCGGTGTGGAACTGTACATTGCAACTTTTATAGTCCTTGTGATCTCCCATCTCCCGCCAAGGATATATGCCATTCCATGAAGGAGCGCACCCCATATGAATACGCATATCAGCATCAGAACAAAAGACATAAAAAAGTCCGAGAACATTTCTGAAAAACCGCGGGACGGTATCGAAAGCATCGGCAGATTTAGGCTCACTATGGAACTAACGATCGAATAAATGATCGACGTCATTATCGCAGAAAGAAAGGAATAAACCGCAGCTATGAATAGATAATACTTTACAGCCTCTTCCAGGTTTTCTTCTTTTGAAGTTTCGAACTCTTTGACCGGGTCAGCTAAAAACCCTTTCGCTTTTTTAAGTATATCCATTCAGTACCACTGCTGAATAAAGATGAGTATGATTATATATATTTTTGCTTGATTCTTTCCGATAATTCTATTAATAATGTAAGTTATCAGAACCAGAACTATGGAACTCCCGAAAGAATACGATCATAACTTTATCGAAGAAAAATGGATGAATACCTGGCAGGACTCCATGTATTACTTTGACTGGAACTCTGAAAAACCCCGGTTCATAATCGACACGCCTCCCCCATATCCCACCGGGAATTTCCATATCGGCAATGCGCTTAACTGGTGCTATATCGATTTCGTGGCGCGCTATAAGAGAATGCGGGGCTACAATGTGATGTTCCCTGAGGGCTGGGACTGCCACGGGCTGCCTACCGAAGTCAAGGTGGAAGAGCTGAATGGCATAACCAAGAGCCAGGTCTCTCGTGAGGAATTCCGCCGCATGTGCGTCGACCTTACCACAAAGAACATCGAACGAATGAGAAAAAGCTTGCGTCGCCTCGGTTTCTCCATCGACTGGAGCAACGAGTATATTACCATGGAGCCCTCTTATTTCGGGAAGACCCAGGCATCGTTCGTGCAGATGTACAGTAACGGCAGGGTATATCAGCAAAACCACCCCGTCAACTGGTGCCCACGCTGCGAAACAGCTATCGCCTTCGCAGAAGTGGAATATGATGCAAGAGATACGGTTCTTAATTATCTTAATTTCGATAAGCTCAAGATAGCGACCACAAGACCTGAACTTCTCGCCGCGTGCGTCGCGGTAGCAGTGAACCCGGATGATAACAGGTACGGCAAATACGTGAACACCGAGGTCAAAGTGCCTGTTTTCGGACACGATGTAAGGGTCATCGCCGATAAGAGCGTCGATCCCACATTCGGTACCGGAGTTGTGATGATATGCACCTTCGGCGACAAGCAGGACGTGAGATGGTGGGTCGAGCACAGCCTCCCCCTGCGAAAAGCCATCGACAAGACCGGAAAAATGACCGACATTGCAGGAAAATACGCTGGTATGAGCACGGCTGAATGCAAGAAAGCCATAATAGAGGACATGAAAACTGCGGGTATCCTCTACAAACAGGAAAAACTCGACCAGAACGTGGGATTGTGCTGGCGCTGCAAGACCCCAATAGAGATACTATCTGAGAGACAGTGGTTCGTAAAGATCATCGCAGAGGACATCCTGAACACCGCGAACGAGGTCAAATGGGTCCCTGATTACATGAAAGTGAGACTTGAGAACTGGACAGGGACGATGGAATGGGACTGGTGCATCTCAAGACAGAGGATATTCGCAACGCCCATCCCGGCATGGTACTGCGCAGAATGCGGCAAAACAAAGGTCGCAAAAGAGGAATGGCTGCCCCTTGATCCCACGCAGACAAAACCGCCTGAAGCGTGCGAATGCGGCTCTACGGAATTCAGGGGAGAAGAGGACGTTCTTGATACATGGATGGATTCTTCCATCTCAGCCCTACACGTTTCAGGATGGCTTTCAGACAAACCGCTCCTGCTCCCGGCGCAGCTTCGCCCGCAGGGCTATGACATTATTCGCACATGGGCTTTTTATACTATATTAAGGTCAAAAGCCCTGCTTGATACAAAACCATGGGACACCATCCTGCTCAATGGCATGGTATTGGGCGAGGACGGGCACAAGATGAGCAAGTCCCGCAACAACTTCATTGTCCCTGAGGAGGTCGTCAATAAGAACGGCGCGGATGCATTCAGGCAGTGGGCTGCCATAGGTGGCACGACCGGTTCTGATATCATATTTTCATGGAAGGACGTGGTCGCAGGGTCGCGCTTTTTGCAGAAGTTATGGAGCATTGTGCGATTTTCCATGCCCCATATATCTGATAAACCGGCGCCATTTACTCCCATCGACCTGTGGCTTTTGAGCAAGCTCAACAGACTGGTAAAAGAAGCCACGGAAAAGATGGACGCATACCAGTTCGATGAGACATTCAAAGCGATACGCGGGTTTGCCTGGGAGATCCTGGCAGATAATTATATAGAACTTGCAAAATCAAGATTATATGGAGATGGAGAGGGAAAGAGAGCCGCGCAGTACACTCTGTTTGTTACTATTGATACGCTTTCGCGGCTAATCGCGCCGTTTTTGCCGTATTTTTCAGAAGAAATATATTCTCATTTAAAACAGGAAAGCGTGCATCTCCAGCAATGGCCGCAGGCGGATGAGTCGCTCATAGATGCGCAGGCCGAGGCTGCGGGTGAATTGATAAAAGAGATCACTGCCGCCATCCGCCGCTACAAATCCGAGCGCGGCATGGCGCTGAATGCAGAACTTGCAGGTATCGAGATATATTCATCCCTCGAAGATGTGTCTGATATTGCAGGCGCGGCAAATTCCGGGGTCAGACTCAAAACAGGTACTCCGGACTTTGAAACAGTGCCAACCGCGTTAAAGCCCAATATGAAAGTTCTTGGAAAAACGTACAGGAGCAGGGCAAAACCAATTGCAGAAGCGCTTATCAGCGCTGACCCGAACAAAGCTGTCTCAGGGAGCATTGAGCTTACCGTGGATGGTGAAAACGTAACTCTTGATAGTTCCTGTTTCACGGTCGAAAAGGAGAGACTCTTAAGAGGAAAAGCAGTGGACGTCCTTGAAGTTGGAAGCGCGGTAATAGTGATAACGCGAAAATAGCTTATTTTGAATGCCCGGATGCATCTTTCCTGACTTTGTGCTCGAGCGCGGAATCCACCAGTTTATACCAGTAATATGCCAGCAAGACCAGTAAAGCAACCACAACCAGTCCCATCAGATCAAAAATAATTGTCATATCTTTAGGTACCTGAATCTCCAGCAGTTTAAACAGTTCAATTATCCTCCTCATTACTATAAAAGCCCCTGTGATGAAAATATAAACCCAGTTACTGATAAGGAATTTTGGGTCAAGAAATACCCTGGCTTTCAATACGTTCATGTCCACTTTCTTCCAGACAAGCCAGATATTCAGGACGAAAAAGAACCCGATAAACCCTAAAATAACTGATAGAGCCACAAGGATAATATTTATCGTATTTTCCATGCGATTATATTATAACTGTTCTATTAAATATTTTTCCTTTTTGCTATATATATCCCGTCCACCACCCTCTCCATCCTCACATACACCTCGCTTCCTGCAGGGATCCTGTCAGCATCCACGATAGTGATCACCCTGTCCCGTGCCACCGCAAGCTTTTCTCCTTTCATCCACCCCGGTCCAACCACCCTCACCTTAACTTTCTCATATCTTTTGAACGCGCGGGGAATAGGTTTACATTCAAAACTGCCAAAGTCTTCAGGATTAAGAACAAGATTTATGCCGTACATTTCTTCCCACCTCCTCAATCGCAAATAGAACTCCTCCCAGTCCATCGACTTGATCCCGGCTCTCCGTCCATGTTTGTGCGGCAGGAACTTCTGTATCCCCAGCGCAGGAAACCTTTTCCCGGCGCCGATGCGAAGAGCGAATTCGATCAATTTTGGTATCTCTTCATCGTTTATTCCGGGCAGCCATACAGGCGCGATGAGAAGATCTATTCCTGTATTTCTGGCGATATATTCAGCGTTCTCAAGCACACGCGCAAGGTTGTAAGCATCCGTACCTGCTATTCTCTTTGCAAGTTCGGGTTCAAGCGATTCGATGGACATATTGATGCGCGATAGCCCCGCAGATTCCAGTTTGTCGATAAGTTTTTCTGAGAGCAGCGTCCCGTTCGTCTGCATCGAGACAGTCTTGACATGACTGTTCTTCGAAAGTCCCCCGACCAGTTCATCAAGCTGCGGGTACATCGAAGGCTCCCCCACAGTATCGATATGCGCCTCGATGTCATTCGTCTCCTTGTATGAGGCAGCCCATTCGAATGCAGCAAGCAATTGCGGCAGGTCAACCATGTACTCTGATATCCTCTGCTTTGTGCGGGAACCTGCGTCAGTGGAACAAAACACACAGGACAGCGGGCACTCACTTATCGGGCGGACCTGCAAAACGTTCGTCCCGCGGTCGATTATGCCAAAGGCTATGCACCCGAAAAGGGGAATGTCGCGGATGAGGATATTATTGCATTTTGCCATTTCCAGACAGTTTATGAACCCAATAACATATCAATCCTTTTTATGTCGTGATAGCAAAACCTCACTCCTTTTTAGGGCAGGAGATGAACTTATCTTGATTGAATGAAAATTTTTTCGATCTCATATGATTTTTCCAATGCGCTGCGACAAGGCGGAGACCCCTTCTTTTCGGGGCACAATGTAGTTTCAATCCCTCTAAGGGCTGATTTTAACAGGCAGTACCTATATAAGCACGAATTGTGAATTTGAGTTTCAATCCCTCTAAGGGCTGATTTTAACTGAAAGCGATCGCTGCGTATCTGATTCAAGGAAAGGGGTTTCAATCCCTCTAAGGGCTGATTTTAACCAGATCTACTTTTTCGCCCATATTTCTATATTCCTCCGTTTCAATCCCTCTAAGGGCTGATTTTAACCCTATCTGGATAGAATGATTGAACTGCGGCATTGTAGGTTTCAATCCCTCTAAGGGCTGATTTTAACGAAAACTGTAATCCACAGAGGCATGTATTGTCCGCAGTTTCAATCCCTCTAAGGGCTGATTTTAACAATGGAGATATGATTATGAGGTTTGGGGTGTCTGCCAGTTTCAATCCCTCTAAGGGCTGATTTTAACGTCCTAATTTGTATCTGCGTTCAAATTTTTTATTTTGTTTCAATCCCTCTAAGGGCTGATTTTAACGAAAACGGAACATGCTATCCAGAATCGTTACAAAAGTTTCAATCCCTCTAAGGGCTGATTTTAACACCGGAGTACTGAAATGACAGATAACAAATATAAAATGTTTCAATCCCTCTAAGGGCTGATTTTAACGCCTGTTCACGCGTTTCAAAAACCGCAAACGGTCCGGTTTCAATCCCTCTAAGGGCTGATTTTAACCTTATCATTTTTA
>JAYTKX010000135.1:0-9384 GCA_043729865.1 Methanobacteriota archaeon | reverse complement strand
TGGAAACTCTAATATATTGATTAAAAAAGGGTGATTCTGCAATCTTTTATGAGCTACTTCGTTGAGTAGAATTCCTTAACCGATGACCAATGAGTGAATATCATAAGTGAACGTAAGTTTTGCACCTGGCTTATATGCTTTCCACCAGTTAAGACCCGCCTGTATCTCGCTTACAACATTTGATTCTTCAGCAGAAGTCCAACTCTCGGAATTTGGGTCTATTACTCCATTACTTTCCAATAATATTATGCCTACAGCGACATCACCTATCATATACTCACTTGTATCATAAAATCCAGCACCATAGGGAATAGTTTGTACAGGCAATTCGCTAATCATATTTGCCGATTGTATTGATAATTTCCCGTTTCGCCTGGATGTAGCATTCTCAGGAACAAATAACATATCACCTAAAATAGGTCCAGGATTGGTGGCATTTGTTGAAATAAGACCTGCTTCAGCCGCTTTGCCCATAAAGTTGTTATTCCAAACATTAACCGCAATTTCGGCTGTTCTACCATACATGCTTACAGAGGCTTCATTGACTGGCTTTGTTGATATTTCTTCAATATTCAAATACCCGGTAAGATTATTTATTTGACCAGAAGGAATATCTCCTATCAGGATATGAGGTGGAAACCTGTGGGTTACAGTGCCGCCAATACTTTCTATATATTTTACATTTTGTAACATCGTCGGAACATCTGATGAATTAAGTATAATAATAGATTCCTGGGCTGCGGATGGGGATATGAGAATTATTATAAACGCAAAAAATAAAAGTATGTTAATACAATGAAAAGGTTTGTTTGATCTGATTTTCATATTACACCTCATGGAAATAGGCACTGTCCGATATAAATGTCCGTTATGCAGTGACACATTATGTTAGTTTCTTATGTCTAATAATTATGATTATTATTATAGTAGTAAACAATAATAAATCCTTTGGTTTTATCATATACATTTATATTAAATAAAATTGGACAAATTTGCTTGAAGAAATATAATTATTTTCAGCCAATAGCACAGGGTTTCATTGCTTTTTCACCAGAAAAAGTAATAAAAAATTATCCCCCATCATCCCAGCATCGCAGCAAGCTCTTCTCTCGTAACATGCTGTCTTGAAGCCTGATCCTCCCAGAGCTTCCTGAAATAATAAAAATACTCGAACATTTCATACACATCCTTTGTGTAGATGATCTCATGGTTCTCGATGATCTGGATCTGGATATACAGGGGCAGTTCCTCAAAGATCCTGACATCATATTTCTTAGAGAATACATCCAGATTCCTGTGCACTTCCCTGAGCAAACCGGCTTTGTCCTTGCAAGTGGGAGCGACAAGGCAGATATCGATGTCGCTCCTTAGCGTTTCCTCGCCTTTTACAACAGACCCGTGTTTGGATCGATTCATATGCGAGGGTATCGTCCAGAGAGTTGTATCGGTGCACCAGTCTATTTCTTAAGCCATTGGATTCTGCCAGAGCATTCTTTAGGCGCTCATCTATGATTTTTATATTTTTGAGGGTTTCAAGATTGGTGTAGTCGTCTTTGGGAACCATTTTTGAGTCTTTGCAAGTCTATTTCTTTTATCAGAGCTGAAATCTGAAACTTCTGATGGCATCCAATCTTCGATGTCAGCCACTCTTTCCATAATAAAGTTCAGCTTTTCCCTGTATCTTTTTGCTCGTTCAATATCCACTAAATATCATCTCTTATCATACGAGTATCCAATTTAATTTAATTCGAACACGGATGACGCGGATTACACGGATTTTCACGGATCCGCGCGTATCCGCGTCATCCGTGAAATCCGCGTTCCATCGCACGTTTTTTCTCCTCAACTCACACCGGACACACCGGCGCCGGGCACCCTCCCGCATATTCATCATCCGCAGACACATATTTATCCACCGCGTCTCCGAGATAAAGCACCTGCTGCGGCTTGCTGCCATACCTGTACACGGTTATCCCCTTGCACTTTAATTCATACGCAAGCATGTACGCCTTCTCCACTTCCTTGATATCCACATCATTCGGGAAATTGATGGTCTTTGAGACCGCATTGTCGCAGTGTTTCTGGAACGCAGCCTGCATCCTCACATGCCACTCTGGCGCAATGTCAAAAGTGGTAACGAACACTCGCTTTACGTCATCCGGAACCTCATCGATGCCAGCCAGCGTCCCATGCTTTGCTATCTTAATCATAAGCTCCTCGCTGTAGAAACCGCGCTCCCTTGCGACTGCCTCAAAATACGGGTTCACCTCAAGAAGTTTCGTACCCTCCATGACATTTCGAACGAAAGAGATCGCGAACAGCGGCTCGATACCGCTAGAGCATCCTGCTATGATGCTTATCGTGCCAGTGGGGGCGACGGTAGTTACCGTGGCGTTACGTATGGGTTTTTTATAAATGCTGCCCGGAAAATTAGGGAACGCGCCGCGCTCTTCTGCAAGCTGCTCGGACATTGCATGGGACTTCTCCTGGATAAAACTCATGATATCTTCGCCCGTTTTCAATGCTTTTTCGGAATCGTACGGGATGCCAAGCTGCACCAGCATATCAGCAAAACCCATCACGCCAAGACCGATTTTCCTGTTGGCTTTCGTTATAGCCTCGATCTCTGAAAGAGGGTATTTATTTACATCTATTATATTATCCAGGAATTTGACACCGATATTTATCGTTTTTTCAAGCTTTTCCCGGTCGATCATCCCTTCCTTTACCATCTTTGCAAGATTTATCGAACCGAGATTACATGATTCATACGGCAGCAGCGGCACCTCGCCGCACGGATTCGTGCTCTCCATCATCCCCACATGCGGCGTTGGATTATGCCTGTTTATCTCATCTATGAATATAAGCCCCGGGTCTCCTTTCCTCCATGCCATCGTGATTATCAGGTTCCAGATATCACGCGCCCTCACTTTTTTCACCACTTCCCTGTTACGGGGATTTACCAGTTCATATTCCCCATCCTCCCTTACTGCTTTCATGAACTTATCATCCACCGCAACTGAGATATTGAAATTCGTCAGAAAGCCCTCTTTTGTCTTTGCCGTAATGAACTCGATGATATCTGGATGGTCTGCTTTGAGTATCCCCATATTGGCACCGCGCCGCTTACCTCCCTGCTTGATCACGTCTGTCGTTGCATCGAACACACTCATGAAAGAAACCGGACCTGATGCCACCCCATGAGTGGTTCGTACAATGTCGCCCTTCGGTCTAAGGCGCGAGAACGAAAATCCAGTCCCTCCGCCTGACTGCTGGATAAGCGCCATGCTCTTCACAGCATCGAAGATGCTCGTCAGCGAATCCTCCACAGGGATGACAAAACAAGCAGAGAGCTGCCCCAGGTCTGTCCCTGCGTTCATGAGCGTCGGGGAATTGGGGAGGAACTCGAGGTTCGAAAGTATTTTCAGGAATTCATCCTCTGATCCGGGATCAAGGGCGATGGCTTTTGCGATGCGGTGGAAAAGTTCAAGCGGGGTTTCTGTCGCGTTCCCTGAATCATCTTTTAGCAGGTAGCGTCTCTTAAGCACCCTTACTGCATTGATGGGGAGCTTTAATTCATCCCTGACGCCGAGAAGTTCCCTTGCTTTTCTTATCCGGGCGCGCTTCTCCCTGTACAGGATGTACGCCTTTGCAACGCCGACGTAGCCGTTCTTGATAAGAACTTCCTCCACTATGTCCTGGACATCCTCGACGCCCGGGATCCCGGAGATGCGCTCTTCGATCAATTCCACCACCTTTGCCGCGATATCCCTGGCTCTTGTGCCATCGCTGCTTTTTGTGGCAATGAAAGCCTTATGGACAGCATTTGCTATTTTTGAACTATCGAATTCAACGATCCTGCCGTCCCTTTTCCTGATCTTTCCTGGCATGGTTTTAGCCCCTTATAGCATCACTGGAAATGTTACATACGATACAGGATTATGCGAGTCATCTAACTTTTTCTTTGAAAGTACTTTATCAATTATACCCTCAGATATTGCCCCGAAATCAGCATCCAGAAATTCAGAACAGTAATTTAGGAACTCGGTTGATAAAGACATTATAACCTTTAATGCGATTCTTCTGCATGACTTCCTGCACTGCTCCAATAGGGCTTCCTCAATTCGATATAAGCATTATGCGCAACCGTGGCTCCTTGCGCCACAGCGATCACCACAAGCTGAAGGTCGGAAGCAATATCTCCCACGGCGTATATCCCGTCGATGCTGGTCTTCTGGGTCTTATCCGTCTTTATATACCCCTTTTCATTCATCTCAATGCCCAGCTTCTTGAATATCTCGGTATTAGGCGTCATGCCCACAGCCAGTATCACGGAATCCACCACCTGCTGGATGGTCTCGTCTTCCTTTAAGTCACGCATGATGGCTTTCTCTACCTTTTCGGCGCCTGTTATTTCTGCCAGTTCGGTATCATACAGTATCTTGATCTTATCGCTTGCTTTCAGGCGCTTAAGCTTTTGCTCCACCGCGCGCAGTTCATTATGCCTGTGAGCTATGGTTATGAGGTCTGCGGTGTCGATGAGGGAAAGGGCAGCGTCCACGGCAGAGCTCCCGCCGCCCACGATAAGAACTCGCTTCCCTGCGAATTTCTCCGGGTTAGTCACATAATAATAGACGCCCCTGTCGTCCCTGCTGAACTTCTCCTCGCCCTTTACGCCTGCTGTTGCCGGGGAACTTCCGGTTGCCAGGACTATGATCTTACTTCTGTATTCGCCGCTAAGTGCAATGACTTTCATATCCTTAGTTATTTCATTTACGCGCTCTTTCTTTAATTCCACATTGAGCTTCTTTGCCTCGCTCATCCATGTATCAACAAGGTCATTGCATGTCGTTTTTTCACTCAGCCCTGGAAAGTTCTCGATCATTTTTGTGGGGCACAGCCATGAGAGTATCCCTCCCCAGCTTGAAGCCTCGAAAATGGCGGTTTTTAGCCCCCTGTAGGCGCAGAGTATTCCAGTTGTAAGCCCGCCCGGACCTCCACCAACCACGATCACGTCAAAGTCATACTTCTGCGCCTCTGTTTTTTCCTTCTCTTCCTTCTTTGCCATGTAATCCTTTATGGCTGCATGAAGGGCATCGGCAGCAAGGTTGGAGCAGTGCATTTTGACGGCAGGAAGTCCGTCGAGTTCAGCCGCAACGTCCCCGCGCGTTATCTTGAGCGCCTCTTCAAGGGTCTTGCCTATTGCCATTTCAGTTATCATGCTGCTTGTTGCGATGGCTGAGCCGCAGCCGAAGGTCTTGAACTTAACGTCTTTCAATATATTGTTCTCAACTTTTATCTGGATCTCCATCAGGTCGCCGCAAACCGGATTCCCTACCCTTCCAATGCCGTCGGCGTTTTTGACTACACCAACGTTTCGCGGGTTCCTGAAATGATCCATTACTTTTTCTGAATATTCGAATTGTTCTCCCATGTTTTCACCTACTTACTTTGATGGATAAAGGGGCGATAATGCCCTGAGCCGTTTCACGACCTCAGGGACGCTCCCTATGACATAATCAACATCATCTTCTGAATTTGATCTTCCAAGCGTGAGCAGAAGAGAGCCATGAGCTTCTTCGTGCCTCAGTCCCGTGGCTATCAGTACGTGCGAGGGTTCAAGCGTTTTGGAGGAGCATGCAGAGCCCGTACTTGCAGTGATACCCATATCGTTGAGTTGGAGTATTATGCTTTCCCCTTCTATGAAGCTGAACCTGAAACTTGCATTATTGGGAAGGCGTTTTGTCCTGTTGCCAGTGAGATATGTATATTCAAGCTTCAGGATATTATCTATCAGCCTGTCGCGCATTCTGATGAACCGTGCGCCTTCTGTAACCATCTCATCACGGGCGATCTGTGCAGCCTTTCCCATCCCGACGATGCCAGGGATGTTCTCAGAACCGCTCCTCATTCCGAATTCCTGACCTCCGCCAAGCATGAAGGGCATTAACCTCACGCCCTGCCTGATATATAGAGCGCCCACGCCCCTGGGTCCGTTCATGTCATTGGAAGAAATGGTGAGAAGGTCGATATGTTCTTCTTCCACATTGATCGGCACTTTTCCAACTGCTGCTGTCCCGTCCACATGGAACAGTATCTTTTTTTCAAAAGCGATCGTGCCTATCTCACGTGTGGGCTGGATTGTCCCGATCTCGCCATTGGCATACATCACTGAGATGAGGATGGTCTTATCGGTTATCGCATTCTTAATCCTCTCTGCGTCCACAAGCCCATCCTTATCAACCTGGATATAAGTGACCTCAAACCCGCTTCTTTGCAGGTCTTTCAATGTATTCATCACAGACATGTGCTCGATCGAAGTCGTGATGATGTGGTTCCCCTTTTCCTTATATCGCATAGCTGCGCCGCGAAGCGCCAGGTTGTTGGCTTCTGTTGCGCATGATGTGAATATAATGCAGTTAGGAGATGGGGCGCCTATCAACAGGGCGACAGCTCCCCGCGCTGCTTCAAGTTCTCTTTTTGCTTTCCGTCCCGCCGAATGAAGAGATGAGGGGTTCCCTATGTCCTTTTCAAAATACGGCATCATTACTTCAAGCACCCGCGCGTCTACTGGTGAAGCCGAACCGTGATCCATGTAAACTTTTCTCATCGTCCTAAAACCACATTGTTCCGTCCGCCTCAAGCACAAGGTCGTTAAGAGTGGCTGCTCCCACTATCTCAGCCGGAGGAATAAATTCCCCTCTGCCAAGATTAATGAGCTGACAGCTCTGCTCGCATACCATGAGTTTAACTCCTGCCTTTAAAGCCTGGTCCATTACCTCCTTGAGAGAAGGGAATTTTCCGATCTTGATCTTTTCAGCGTTACCTTTTTTCACCACTGTGATCCCCGTCCCGAGAAAATATATCGTTGCATCTATTCCCATCGCTTTTGCGGTCTGCGCAAGGATAAAAGGCGAATAAAGGCGTTCGGGTGTGTCGATTCCGCTTGTCTGGACATAAAGCAAGTTTGTCATATAACCTCCATTCTTTAATACGGATTAATAGTAGATACGTTTTCCGATATAATTAGTTAACCTGTAAATCAATATGCAAAGGCGCAGGTTTTTGGGGATAAATTTATATAGTATCATGAAGAATTAAATGATAAGACAACAAATCGTTGTCGGGGTATGAAAAATATGGCGAAAACCAGAAATTATGTATTAAGGGAAAAGAAT
Source organism: Methanobacteriota archaeon (assembly GCA_043729865.1). Lineage (GTDB taxonomy): Archaea > Halobacteriota > Methanosarcinia > Methanosarcinales > Methanoperedenaceae > Methanoperedens. The sequence continues at coordinate 2,206 of JAYTKX010000135.1, read as the reverse complement.
GGAAAAGAGACTGGAGTCTTCACAGGTAACCAGCCGCGTCAGGCAGCATTGAAGGCTGCTAACCGCAGCAAAGGCACAAAATCGAAACCGGTTGAAATAAGGCTCAGGGAACGAGGGACTAAGAAACTGCACATCTACAAAGGGTGGAAAGAAGTTGTTGCGGCTCCAAAGAACAAACCGAAATGGATGCCAGCCAAGATAAATAAGCCCAACGTAAAGAAAGTGGGGATAGATAAGCTAAAGAAAGTTTAATTTTTTTTTAATTTTTTTACGGTTTTCCTGCTAACCGCTTTTATCGGCACAAGCCATTAACGGGCTCGCCGGGATTTGAACCCGGGTCATAGGCTCCGGAGGCCCACGTACTATCCGGACTATACTACGAGCCCATCGAACTATAGAGAATCGCAGAAACGATCGCTCCTGAGATCGTGGCGAAAAGATTTACGCCGTTGTTGGAGAGGTAACCCTTCTGCTGGAGCGTTGCGCCGAGCACACTATCGATGTTCGTGCCAATAAATCCTCCTGCAAGGACAGCAAGCGCAAGACCCACGTCATTCTTCAGGAACATCAGGGACAGAAGCGCAATTGCGCCTGACCCGGCAAAAGCAGCGATCTCACCCAGCACCGTCACACCGCCGTCTGTTCCTGGCCTGACTTTTTTTAACGTCGTGATCATGCGCGGCTCTCCTTCCCAGGTCTGCCCTATCTCGCTTGCAAGCGTGTCGCCCGTGGCTGTGGAGATCGAACCCAGATATGCGGGCAAGATAAGCATCGCGTGTAACGGAAATACTTTAAATGCGACTGCCAGGGCAAGGGCGGCAAGAGAATTGCTGAATACGTTCCTGTATCCGCGCACGCCGCCTTTGGATTCTGCTATTCCGCGTGCTTTTTTAAAATCATATTTGTAACGTGTGAACAACCCGCCCAGGAAAAAGAATGCAAGGAGAGTGACATACCACCAGATGGAGGTAGAAATGATAATTACTACACCGAGCAACGTGGCGCTGAGCATGGCTGAGATATCCGCGATGCGCATCCGATAGGCAAGATATCCAAGCAGGAACGCAAAGCCCAGCACCTGGATAAGGTTCACTGTCCCGACCACATAACTGTCCCTGAAGGCGTAGAATAACCACATTGTCATTGCCGAGCCAAACGGGATGACGATATTATCTTCATCGGATGTCATGGATTCAAGAAGGGCGCCAGTGACAGCCCCGAGCACTGCCAGGAAAAATACCAGTTCATAATGGATCGTTTGCCCGCCACCTGCCAGTATCCGGAGTATCCATTCCCCTGCGAGGAAGGCAAAAATCCCTCCTGAGATCAAAAAAACAATGCTGGATATTGGCGAATAGACCTTTACAGAGTTTTTCTGCCTGTCATGGATATTTATGAGGTCTGCTACTCCGTCCCCGAAGGTCGTGATCGCCATGGCTCCACCGATTATGAAAAGAGGGAATTTTTCAGGTCCGACAATCGAACTTATCAAAAATAGCGCTCCCATTGTCAGAAAAAGACGCGTAAGCCCGGTCAATCTTCCTTGCTTGATATCTGATTCACGGGCAAGAATCCCAAAGACCGGGGAGTCTGGTCTGAGTCTTGAGAAGACAAGCGCTCCACAGAAGAACGCCAGCATAAAAATATATGTGCTAAAGAATGGAAAAAGAAGGATGATGAGCCCGATAAATATATAAATACTCTGGGTTTTGTACTCCTGTGTCAGCTTCATTCATCACTGAATCGGTTCTAATAAGCAAATACTTTATCCTTTAATTCCAATTCAGGAGCATGGGACTTATTTCCGGAATGTATGAATGGAAACTGAAAAACGACATAAAAAACCATGAAATACCAGAACATATTGTCCTTGTGCTCTCTGAAAGCGACCTTCTGGCTGACGAAGGGTATGGTAAGATCCGATCTTTTGTTTGCTGGTGCAAAGAATATGGTGTAAATATAGTTACTATCTACATCAATATTATCGAGGTGGAGCCCGAACTTAGTGAGAATATATGCCAGAAACTTTCTTCGGAATTGCCGCCTGAACTTCATAAAATAACCCGGAATATCAATGTAATTACGCGCCGGGACAGGGAAATAAAGATACATGATACTGATGGGATGAGGGTAGATATCTCGATAGGGTACAGCGGAAAATACGAACTGACAAAGGCTGTTAAAGAGATAATGAAAAGAGTCGAAG
>JAYTKX010000134.1:0-34934 GCA_043729865.1 Methanobacteriota archaeon | reverse complement strand
GAGGATATTGTTTTGTTGAAAAAAGGGGGATTAGGATTGATGTAAGTGGCTAAAAATTTTACTGTATTAATATTTTAACATCTCTTCGGAGATACTGTCTTTTCCGTAATACTGATGCAGGTTATTTTCTTGTCTTTGATTTCTCTTAAGATATTTCTCCATTGTATGGAGCGTCTGAAGTCAGTAACATCAGAAAAGATATTGAGTGAATCAAAAACGATTCTTTTTGGTTTGAAAATATTAATGATCTCAATTATCTCCTCTGTTGAGAACCTGCTGAACCCAAAGACCTCTAGATACCCTTTATCAATATATTGTCCGAAGTCCCATCCAAAGCGTATGCTTTGATTAATAAGCTGCTCTGCATTTTCCTCGAATGAGAAAAAAATACATCTTTCATTATTCTTTACGCCTTCGTACAAGAATTGCAGCGAGAAAGTGGTCTTACCTGTTCCGGGAGGACCTGTTACGACGACCACAAAACCCTCTGGTATCCCGCCTTCAATAAGCCCGTCAAACCCTGGAATACCAGTCTTTATTCTTCTAATGATCCTGCTTAAGTTATGTGTATCTATCTTCTCTTTGAACCTGAGCTTATCCATTCCGAGGAGGGCTCGTTCAAGTACGACGTTCTTTGCTCCCAGTTCTTTCTCATAACGCTCCAGTACCTTCATCGCATCAGTACTGAGGGTTGTATGTATTGGGTGCTTATCTCGCATAATATGACCATTTGTGAACATAGAAATGATATATGTGGTCATATATATTAACTTTATGATGATACACATTATAATTATGTACATGATTTGAATGATGCAATAGGTATGTGAAAAATCATTCTAAACCTGAGCCTGAAGCAAAAATTATGTACGATCCAACAATACATTTATGATCTATTTGGCTCTCAATATATCCAGCATATCTTCAATATCTGTCACAGGAAGATTGCAGCTATAATTCCTGCAAACATACGCCGTAGCCTTCCCATCGATGCTTGTAAAGTTCCTGGTATATTCAGCAAGACCTATGATCTCCGGTTCCTCATTATGCCGAAGGATAACCACCTTGCCGGGTATGAATTCCCTCCTCAGGGCATCAAGCATATATTTTGTATCCTCTGCCCCGGCATCACCTGCGATAACCACTTCGCTGGTCTGTCCGAGCGCAAAATCAAGCGCCACCATCATCTGCGTATATGCCCTTGGCGCCTGCCATATCGTTCCTGAAAAAGCCCTCCCTATCTGCGCCGCTTTATCTTCCAGCCCTGGTTTCGCGGTCATCCTCCCAAGGCGCAGCAGGTTAAGCATAACGACCGAGTTTCCCGAAGGTAACGCGCCATCATATATCTCTTTCTTTCTAAAAATGAGTTCCTCAGCGTCATCAGCAGTGAAAAAAAGACCATGGTTTTCCTTATCCCAAAATTGCTCTATCATCTTATCCGTGATCTCAAGAGCAGCCTTCAGGTACGATACCTCAAAAGTTGCTTCATAGAGTTCTATCAACCCCCATGAAAGAAAAGCATGATCATCCAGAAAAGCCATTACAGCAGGCTCACCTTCACGGTAGCGGTGATAAAGCCTCCCATCTTTACCCCGCATGCGCAGGAGTATGAAATCCGCCGCCCGGCATGCAGCATCCGCGTACTCTGGCAGGTCAAATGCCTGCGCACCCTTTGCAAGCGCGGCGATCATCAATCCGTTCCAGTCTGCCAGGACCTTATCATCCTTACCCGGATGCACGCGTTTTTCACGGGCTGCAAAAAGTTTCTGCTTTGCATCGCCCACTCGCCGCCGTATCTCATCTGCCGGTAATTTAAGGTCTGCAGCCAGTTCAGGAAGTGTCTTAGACAGGTAGAGTATATTTTTTCCGGAACTTTTCCCCTCTTCCCTGAAGTTTCCATATTTATCGATCCCGAACACCTTTTTCATCAGTTCGCTATCTTCCCCGAGCACTGAATCTATTTCATTTTCAGTCCAGACGTAAAACTTCCCCTCCACCCCCTCGCTGTCCGCATCCTCCCCCGTGTAAAATCCTCCCTCAGGAGAAGTCATATCCCTCAGGACATAGGTAAAGACCTCACAGGCTATTCTTTTGAACTCCTGGTTCCCCGTAGCCTGATACGCCTCGGTGTAAGCCATTGCAAGAAGCGCCTGGTCATAGAGCATCTTTTCAAAATGAGGTACAAGCCATCTCGCATCTGTGGAATACCTGTGAAAACCGAAGCCTGCATGGTCGTATATCCCGCCCATGCTCATAGCAGTAAGTGTGCGCTCAACCATCCGAAGAGCCATCATATCACCGGTGCGCTTCCAATAGCGCAACAGAAAAGTCAGGTTGTGCGGTGTCGGGAACTTTGGGGCGCCGCCAAATCCGCCGTGCTGCTCATCGAAGGCTTCCAGAAGCTGCTCATAAGCCGTATGAAGGACATCCTCTCTTAATTCTTCTCCTGCCTCTTGCTCTTCACTGAGAGATGAGATGACCTGCGCGGCAAGAGACTCTGCCTCGCCCCTTTTCTTCTTCCAGATGTCCCTGATCTCAGGTATTAACTCAAGCATCCCGGTTCGCCCGTACCTGCTCTCCTTTGGAATGTATGTCCCTGCAAAGAATGGTTTTTTATCAGGCGTCATTATTATATTGAGCGGCCACCCACCGCTGCCTGTCATCGCCTGGCATACCTTCATGTAAATTCCGTCTATGTCAGGACGCTCCTCCCTGTCTATCTTTATGCTGACAAAGACTTCGTTCATCAATTCTGCCACTTCTTCATCTTCGTATGATTCCTTCTCCATCACATGGCACCAGTGGCATGTGGAATAACCGCTTGAGAGAAAGACGGGTTTGTCTTCTCTTTTTGCCTTCTCAAATGCCTCGCTGCCCCAGGGGTACCAGTCCACGGGATTGCGGGCGTGCTGGAGAAGGTAGGGGCTTTTTTCAAGGGCGAGGCGGTTGGCTTTCCTTATGGTGTTTGACTTTTTGCTGTTTTCCATCTTTTTCCTCACTCCATCAGAGAACGCTTACCTTTATTCAATTTCTTTTCTATCTCCTCATAGTCGCCCAGGTAAGCGGTCATCAAGCTTTTCCAGAGTTTACCATGATTGGGAACATTGAAATGTAATAGTTCATGCACAATTACATAGTCGCCAATTTCTTTTTCCATATCCAGCAGTTCTTTATTGAAATTCAAATTGCCATCTGTCGAACATGAAGCCCATTTGTTTGCCATAGGTCTGATAGCAAGTGCTTTTACTTCAATATCCATTTTTCCGGCAAATTCTTTTACTCTTGCCTTGAATTCTGATTTATCGTTCCATTTACCCATAATCATAAGTCGTAGGCTTTGAATAACTGATTAAATAAGTCTTCTACAATGGCAGCAGCTTTGTCAATGTTCTCTTCTTCGCCAAGCACAGCGTAATATGTTCCTTTTCTTAAATCTCTCAATTCCTTTTCGCTTGTTTTCCAATTCGAATTATTAACAAACTCTGCTTTAATCTGCCTGGTTATTTCATCTGCCTTTTTGAAATCTTTGTCGAGCAGTGTTCTGTAAATGAAGAAAGTCAAGCCATCAAAACCCTTCTCAGCCTGTTCCTTTTTTCGTTTTATGTCATCTTCATAAATCTTTTTAATTTCTTCTAATGCTTCTTTTGTGCTGATCTGTCTGTCCTCATAGCGTTCTTCCACCTGTGCAGCTCTTTCCTGCAAGCCGATTAAAAATGGATCCTCGGAATTTTCCTCTGCGATTTTTTCAATACTCTTTACTAAGTTGATTACCCGTGTATTGTCATTTTTCTGAGTATCCTGTATTTTTTTAATTGTCTCTTCGTTAATCTCAAAGAATTCATTGACCTGCTGCAAATTGCTCATGCCAATTTTATTCTGGATCAGTTCATTTGTTTTTCTTTGGAACTCCCTGTCAACCTGGATTCTTCTTGCATAAGCATTTCTTACGATCTGGTAAATAGCAGAAAGCGTGGTGTAATTATCAATATATGGTCTTAAGAATTTATCAGGTGAAATGATTTCATAGAGCATTTCCACCTCTTTGTACAATTTGAAAAATTCTTTTCTTCTGGATTTATCTCTAAAATGTGCAATGAGATTATCTGTATCTTTGTCGTTAAATCCAAATTTGATCAGCTGTAAGTAAGGAGGGACTTTTTCCTCCATCTTTGCCTTGAACAAGTGCTTCAGCAGTTGAATATCCTTTATTATTGCATTGATTTCTTTGCTGTCAAATGCAAGGGCTTTTTCAAGTTTGTCAAATATGCCTACAAAGTCCAGGACAAAACCATGAGGTTTTTTCATGCCTTTTTCTTCGTTCTCATACGGTCTGTTTACCCTTGCAATGGCTTGAAGAAGGGTGTGGTCGCGCATTGGTTTGTCCAAATACATGGCGTACAAAATTGGCGCATCGAAGCCAGTCAAAAGCTTTTCAGTAACTATCAGGATTTTTGGAAGTTCTCCTATTTTGGTGAATTTCTTTCTAATTTCCTTTTCTTTTTTAGCGTTAATGTGATATTTCTTTAAATCTTCTGTATCGTTATTATTGCCAGTATAGACTACTTCCGAATAATCCGGGGGCAGGAACTTATCCAGCGCCTTTTTATACATGGCGCATGCTGGACGGTCAACGCCAACCAGGAATGCCTTATAGCCCATTGGCTCAACATTTTCTTTATAATGCCTTGCCACATATTCAGCCACCTTTTCTACCCGTTCCTTTCCTTTCAAAAAGTTGCGGGTATTGACGGCACGTTCCAAAATTTTATTCAATTCTTCAATGTCGCTTACTCCAAAAGCTTCTGCCAGGTTCAAGAACTCCTTTTCTAAAATTTCCCTGGGCACTAAAAGCTCATTTGGAGCCATGCCATAAAAAAGGGGCAATGTTGTATAGTCTGCAATACTTTCTGCAATGGAATATTTATGCAGATAACCCGATTCGTCTTCAGTGCCAAAAGTTTTGAATGTTCCTTTGCCGTGAACTGTTTTATCAACTGGCGTGCCTGTAAACCCTATTAAGGTAGCATTGGGTACGGCAGCCATCAGATATGTCCCTAAATCGCCTCCTGTGGTGCGGTGGGCTTCATCGATGAGCACATAAATGTTTTTTCGAAGATTGACATCAGCAGGCATATCCATGAATTTATGCATCATGCTGACTATTATTCCCCTGTAATCGTTTTTCAGTAGTTTTTGCAGGTCTTTTATATTCTCTGCCTTTATCACATTTTTTACGCCCAATGATTCAAGATTTCTTGCCATCTGGTCTTCCAGTTCATTGCGGTCGATCAACAAAAGAATGGTGGGTTTTTCTGCTTCGGGGGCTTTAAACAGCAGTTCGGCTATTTTTATCATAGTGAAGGTTTTGCCGCTTCCCTGCGTATGCCATACCAAACCTCTTGTCTTTTTCTGATCAATGGCGCGTTCTACTACTTTTACAACTGCTATTTTCTGGTGCTGGGCTAAAATGTATTTGTTCAGCTCTTCATTTTGCTCTGCAAAAATAATGAATTTTTTCAGGTAATCAAGTATGTTCTGCCTGCTGCAGAAGGATTTTACTTTTGCTTCCAGATTGCCGATTTCTTCTTCTTTCCAGTTAAAAATATTTCTTTTATTGATATTCCATGTTACGCCATACGAAAAACCAATGCTTTCAGTGGCTGTGAAGATTTGCTCCGGACAAAAAAACTCAGGCGTCTCACGTTGGTAGCGTCTGATCTGATCTATGCCAAGGGCAATGGCTTCGTCTTTAGTGGCATTTTTACATTCGATAACTAAAACCGGAATACCGTTGATGAGAAATACCACATCCTCACGATTCGCATATTGTCCGTTGAAGAGATAATATTCTTCGGTCACTTCATACACATTTTTGTCTGGCTCGTCATAGTTTATCAGCACAAGGTTGAACTCACGGTTTTCTTCTTTACTGAAAAAAGTCTTTTCTCCTTGAAGGTGCTGTAAAAAATCCCTGTTTCCAGCAATGGTGGGTAAAGGCAAATTGAGTTTGCGCAGGAGTTCTTCTTTTGTGTCTTTGAATTTCGGATTGAACTCTTTTACTTTTTCAAATAAAGTATTGGTAAAAAAGCGGGAGGCATTTTTGGCTTTCTCTCTCGGTGAAGCGCCGGATGGATCAAATCCTCTGCGCTGCTCAGCTTCGCTTTGCGAAACCACTTTCCAGCCAATTTCTTCTGCATATTTTAGTATGCGGGCTTGTACGCTTTTATGTTCTGTTGGTTTGGACATAGGCATTATTCAGATATTATGCTTTTTCACCCAACCTATTATTTTCTTTATTATAATATAAAGACCATTGATAGTCTTCATAACTGCGCTGGGCATTGTGAAAATTGGAACCGCAGATAAACGCAGATGAACGCAGATTAATTGCATCGTACCTGCCGTTTATCTACTGTAGCATGATTCTTAAATTTCCGTAATTCGTAGCCACACTGGAAAGTGCGAGGCATCGGCACTGATGCTTCTCTCTCTCGAAAAATAATGGATAAAGATGATAGAATGAGAGAAGAAATGCTATCTCAGAAAGATGTGTTAAAAACCTCCTTCCATGCTGAAATCTCTTTCAAATCCTTTGTATCCAATCCATTTCTTTTACACATACCTAATAATGGAAAATCATCTGTAAGGACTAATGCATTGTTTTCCTTTGCCGCTAGAATAATTGAGGCATCGGTAAATCCAAATTTAACTAATTCTTGAGAACCAAGAATATCATTCTTAGGGATATATTTTTCACAAACCTTTTCAAGTAGTGCTTTATTTTTTCCAATAATTTCTGAGAATGTATCGGGGTTATTTTTTAGCTCTTTTGCAAAATTCGATACTTCAGCTAAAACTTGCGGCGTTATTATGACTTTCCTTGTCGCAACGAATTGAAATAGCAAATCAAAATCATCAGAATCGTATTTAGAGAGTCTTTTGAAACCTTTTATGGTGCTTTTATCATATGACCCAATTAAAAGTAATAATAATGGACTGGTATCAGTGATAATTGGTTTTTTCCTAGTCTTCAATTTCTTCGACATAAAGTATTTCTCCAGTTTCATCAGATACTCCTATCTCATATGATATTGGCTCTTCGTCGAAGACATTCTGGACATCACATTCAACAATCCACGCATCATCTTCTTCGTCATACCTAACATTTCTGACATCAAATATGAACTTGATTTTCTTAATGCTCTCAAAGTATTCTCTTACTGCCTTAGTGGCTTCTTTTGCGTCCATTATATCACCTTGAATCTTGCATTGTTAGTTTGTCATATATAGGTTCCTAATTGTGTACAACCCTATTGTTTGCAGTCATTCATTTTTATCAGCAAGCTTTCGAACCTGCAATGGACGGGCTTCAGGGACAATTAATTGTAATTTTTTACTAATACCTGACAGCAAATCTGCGTTTATCTGCGTTCATCCGCGGTTTGTTTTCTATATTTCGCTACAAGGTCTTTGACTGGAGAACCTCGAATTCTAACTCATGCACCCTGCGCTGCCCGGTCATCAGTTCGTACAGGAGGGTTTTGAACAGGGTGGTGAGGGTTTGCTTTTTCTTCTGGTGAAAAAAGATTTTTTTATTGCATCTATCCATGGTTTTTCCAATTTCAACTTGTTCTTGTGCTGGTGGAATTGGTATTAACATTTTAAGTAAATTTCCTTTTGAAATTCCATAAACAGAAAGACCATTTGCAATAAACCTTAGTTCGGTAGAGACATATTTATTCTTAAAAATATATGCTCCGAATCCATTTTGAATAAAGTTTTTTTTATTTCTTGCGATTATGGTGTGTAATCCACCTATAATTTTTCTATTTTTTACATTTTTTAATTCAATACACTTCCCAATATCAATTAAATCTTCACTCGCATCAGCAATTACGATATCTCCATCTCTCAAATAATTATTCTTGATTTCATCAACATATTCATCAATTATATAAGGAACTTCTTCTAATTCTAAATCAACGATGTTGCCTTTAAATTTAGCATGAATATCACCATAGTGAATGTTTAAAACCTTAGTCTCTGTTTTCTCAGAGGTTAATTTATCTCTGGAATGAGATTGGTTTTTAATAATTTCAAAAATTTCTGAAAACGGTTTTACCTCCCAACTCCCCGGCACCAACCCGATTTCGGTTTCCTTCTGGGGTTCGCCCCTGGTGCCTTCGGTAAAGAGTTTTTGCATGAGGGTTTTTTTCAGTTCGGTGGTGGTGCGTATGAGATTGTCCTGCTGCTCGATGGCTTTTTGCACCGTGTTTAATACGTGGGCGATTTTGTGTTGTTCGAAGATAGAATATTCAGGAAGTTCTATTGCCTTTAATTTATCAATACCTATACTTGCTTGATTAACATGCCTTCTACATATTGATTTACTGAATCCACTTATCCATTGATAGTGAAGAAAATGAGCTAAGAAGCTTGGAGATAGTTCCTCTTTGTTAAGTACTCTAATAATTGACATATGATTGGACAAAACACAATTCTCATTTGATTTCCAAAGAGCAGTTCTTCCAACCAATATTTCACTATTTGTATTGGTAAAAATTATATCATTATACCTTACTTGATATGTTTTGATGTTTTTTTCTATTTCTATATATTTCTTTTGATTTAAATTGATTAAGCCCAGATTAGAAACATTAAATGGGCGTAACTGAAGAATACCAATCCCATTTTCATTCCAATTCCCACAAGGAAAACCATTTTGAATTAACAAAGCCTTTTTATCAATATATTTCCGTATATTATTTGCCATCATATCCCCATATTTTGCAATTTCAATAACTTTGCGTAATGTTCTCTATTGCACTGGTTTAAGCTCACAGCCACTTGCATGAAATCCAATAAAATTTTAACCGCAGATGAACGCAGATAAACGCAGATTTGTTGCACTGGATTTACGCGTGATAAATATAATGATTTTTGAATTATTTCTGATTGATTTTTATTTTTACTCATCGCTCATCACAAATTTAAATGCCATTCACAATCCTTTTAATTTCCACCCTTGGCTTGCTGAAATTCAGCAAAAGGCAAAGCTTCAGCCCTGTTATTCTAAGATAGTTCAGGCATTGGGCAAAATGAACTGTATCGATATCTTTTACCGCTTTCACTTCAATTATAATCTCATTTTCAACTAAAATGTCTGCTATGTAGTCTCCAACTAATTCTTCCTTATAAAATACTTTTAATGGCGCCTGTGGAAGTGTTTTTAATCCCCTTAAATTAAGCTCAACATTCAGGGCATTTTCATAGACCTTCTCCAGAAAACCCGCGCCAAGAACATTGCTAACTTCAAAAGCAGCGCCTATGATTTCTTCAGACATTGCATTTAATCTGCGTTCATCAATGCCGAAACCCTGCGGGTTCTCGACTCCGCGCACACGTATGCCCTGCGGGGCATACGTGGACATGCCTATCCCCAATTTTTCTGACCCATGACAACTATTTGCACAGTTATCCGATCCATTTAATCTGCGTTCATCTGCGTTTATCTGCGGTTCCATTCCTATAGATTCCATAGCTATCAACATACTTTCTACCAGTCTACGCATATTTGAATCCCAATTTTGTAAGAATTGTTTTAACTTCTTTATCAATGGTTACATACTCACTTTCCTGTTCCCGGAGTTCGTCCACTATCTCTTCAATAGGGCGGTAGGTGTAGGCATCATTAACCTGTATGTAGCGGCTTGGCGAAATATTGTAATCATTCTTAACGATCTCATCTTTACCCACCAGCCGGGAAAATTTCTCCACTTCTTTAAAAGCTTTATAGGTCTCAGAAATGCGCTCTATCCCATCTTTTGTGATATAGTTCTTAGGATCGCCCTTTTCAAACTCCTTACCCGCATGCAAAAGGTAAATTTTATCCTTATGCTCCTTGGCTTTATTCAGGAAAATGATAATCCCCGGAGCAGAGGTATTGTAAAACAGATTTTCAGGCAGGTAAATCACGCCTTCAACCAAATCATTCTCAACAAACCATTTGCGGCACTCCTTTTCTTTATTGCTCCCCTGGTTTCCGCTGCCGCGGCTGACGGCTCCCGTATCCAATACAACGCCTCCTCTGCCTTTATCATTCAGGCTGCTGTAAATATGCTGTATCCAGCCCCAGTCAACCTTACCCCCGCAGGGTCCTGCCGGGAAGCGCTCCATTTCATCATTGATAAAAAAATCGTCATTGACATAAGGTAAGCTGTCTCTGTCCTGGTTCCACATGGGATTGGCTACCACGCGGTCAAACTTCTTCAGTTTCCCACCAACTTTAAACACAGGATTTCTCATCGTATCCCCAATTTCAATTTTCCCCTCCATGTCATGTATCACCATGTTCATTTTGCTCATTGCCCATGTAGAAGCAATAAACTCCTGTCCATGCAATTGAAGCGGAGCATACTTCTCTTTAGAGCGCAGCGCCATTTTTTCTTCCATTACCATCTCGCATTTAATGAGCAGACCGCCGCTGCCGCAGCAAGGGTCATAAATTTCCATGCCAAGCTCGGCATCCATGATCTTTGCTATGATGAAACCAACTTCTGTTGGCGTATAGAACTCTCCGGCGCTTTGTCCGCTTCCTTCGGCGAACTTTCGTATCAGGTATTCATAACTGCGCCCGATTATATCAGGCTCCACATCTTTCAAACCCAATCGCTTTTCGGAAACTTTTTCAATGAGTTTACTCAATCGGTCATCGTCAATATCACGCTGCCCGTGTGTGGTGCCATTAAAGTCAACACGGTCAATGATTCCTTGCAGGTCTTTATTTTCTTTGGCTACGTCACGAAGAATATCGGTAAGATGCTGCCCAATTTTATCAGACAGCGTTCTGATCACATCCCATGTTCTTTCTTTTTCAGGGTCTTTGGGCTTAATGGGCAGGTAAAAACGGACTAACTTCTTATCACGTTCTACCAGTTGCATAGCTTTGGTTCTGCTTTTGACTTTTTCTGCAATGCGGTCAATCTCATCATCAAATACATCACACAATCGTTTTACAAATATCAAGGGGAGAATATAATCTTTAAACTTAGCCGCATCAGCCGCACCTCTTATGCTGCACGCTGCATCCCATATCCAGCTTTCCATTGATTTTACTTTCTCACCGTTGCCGTTTGTTTTTGCCATTTATCGAATTTCCTATACTGAAATAAATCTTTTTTATTGTTTTTATGAGGCTTAAATCTGTGCAAAAAACAAAACTCTAATTCAAATAAATCCTTTCATACTTCTCTGAGCCTCCTCAAGCACAGGAAGGCTATCAACCAATTCTATTCCAATCCCTGATCCAGTGGCTAAAGGTTCCAGAAAATCATAAACCTCATCGCGTTTGACAAGAAATGCTTGTGGCGCGATTTTCATACGCTCAAAAAAAGTGACGAATTTCTCCAGGAATTTTGGTGTGAATTCTTTTCGCTCTTCTAATTGGAAATTAAGGATCATGCCGGAATTATGGTCAACCATTAAACTCATATATGGATAATATGGTCTTTTCCCTTTTTCATGTACAGGCGCAGGCACATAAAAAGAATCGACTTCCCATATCCCACTCTTTCGCAATCCTGCTTTCTTCATCCTGGTCAAAAGGGTTTTATCAACAGGTGGGAAATCTTCACTTTCAGGAACCAGAGGGTCATGCCACTCATCCTTCCATAAAATACTCTCATCCTGCTTCACCGGCGCTCGAACAAAAAATTTGCCGCTTGAGGAGTGAATGAGCATCCCTGGATCCTTTTTAAAGCGCAGGGAAACTTCAATAGCCTGCTGTAGCGCATGTGTCAGGAACCTTGCCTCTTTACCTGTCAGATACCATGGGACAAACCCGGGCTCGTAATTCCTGAAAAGGGGCCATGCGTTGGCTCCCTTAAATCTCAAACCCAGGATTTTAATATGCTGAAGGTCTTCCTTCTGCACATATTTCTTGTCCTCAAAGGATGCCATCAAACATTTCTGAACAAAGAGGACTTGCTCATCGTGCGGAACAAATTCACCTGCCTGCATTCTCAATATTCCAGCCAGTCCTTCTCCGCCTGAATAAACTCCCAGGGCATAATGTTCCCCTGCGGCGCCCATAATGCAGCAGTATCCTGTTTCCCCGCTTACCGGATCCTGCACCCCGAAAATGTCAGAATCGTGCATCCAGTCCCATGGAGCAACTTTTTTGAATTCTATCGCGGCGCTATATAGGGCTTTTAAATCTTGATGAGATGGCTGCTTGTCATTTTTCATACTCACATAACCTCACATTTAGGCATGGTAGTAATAGTATTGGGTTAAATAACTTTTTCTTTTTTATTTGATGAGAGTGAACTTTTTAGACAGACCTGTAGAGATATCTCATCCCCTGCTCCCATATTTTCTCACATGCTCCCATGCTTTATGATATCTCTCAAATTTCTTATCTCTTGAATATATAGACATATTCCTGCGACCGTACAATTCCCTGTCCTTCCCCACCGGACATACCTTGATGCAAATGCCGCACGGAGACCTGTATTCATCCCTGAGCTTAGCACTTCTTATCGCGCAGAGTTTCTTATCCACAGGAGGGGGAAAATCTCCCTTCAATGGTATTGCGCCCACTGGACAGCTCTTCACGCAGCGAAGGCATTTTATACACAGGTCTTTGATCCTGATCGAGTCGGGCGGTATTTCCGCAGTCGTGAATATCGATGTGAACCTGACCCTTGGACCGTACTGCGGTGTCAGGAGGACATTATTGTGCCCGAAAGAACCCATCCCTGCAAGATATGCAGCGTGTTTATGTGAGAAAAAGGCGAACGGCTTCTCGATCAATATTTTTATGTCACCATAGGCGTCCCTGGGCAGATAAATAGAGCCGTACCCTTTCCCGGTCAGGAAATTTGCTATTTCACAGGCTTTAGAGTCAAGCATGGCATTGACCGTTTTATAAAGTTCATGATAATAGATAGAAGGCGCAGTTTCCACGACGGGCAGAGCAACAGGAAGACCTATCACAATTACAGTTCTTGCCTCAGGGTATATGGACTGCGGCCAGAACTCCTCCGGGATCCATGTAGTAAGTACATTCGGGAGTTCCTCTGGCGGCGCCTGCCATCTCTCTACAGGAGCAAAACCCACAAGCGGGATCCCCAGGCTTTTACATTTCTTCAACAGTTCTTTCTTCAAAGTTTCGGGTTTCATATAGTATCAATTTATCTCTTCACTCACAAATAGATTTTATTATGAAACTCGTTGTATTATCAGATACCCACATTAAATCCGGACAATCTCTTATTTCGTTCCTGCCAAAAGACCTTATTTCCCTCATCAAAAACTCAGACCTGGTCATCCATGCAGGTGATTTTGAGACCATAGAATGCTATAATGAACTCCACAGTCTAACCAAACTCATAGCAGTACATGGGGATACCGACTGCGATGAACTGATCAGACTCCTCCCTGAGCGCGAGGTGATCGGGGTTGAGGGTGTGAAGATTGGCATTATCCACAAAGGGCAGCTGACGTCAGAGCATACAGACGGTCTTCGCTACCTGGCAAAAGAGATGGATGTGGATGTTTTGATATTCGGGCATTTCCATCATCCCATCGTTGAAAAAACAGACGTGCTGCTGATATCACCCGGAAGCGCGACCGTGCCGGGGATAGCTGAACCAAGCGCGATAGAGCTTGAAATAATAGATAAGTGCGTTAAGGGAAAGATAATAAGATGCACAGGGGATATATGCAGTTATTTTACCTATGAGAAGATCTTGCGAACCTGAGTGGCAGAACCTTTAAGTCCTATAGTATCTTCCCTCAGTCCCATCACTTTGTTATTTCAATGCCCCACTTACGATCTCTGCCAGATCCAATACCTGCACCCTATCATCTGCTTTTTTTGCTTTTATCCCATCTTCAAACATAGTCATGCAGTAAGGGCAGCTCACGCAAATCGTTCCCGGGTCTTTCTTCAAGGCCTCCTCGACACGTTCCACATTGATACGTTTACCGGTGTCCTCCTCCATCCACATTCGTCCGCCGCCCGCACCACAGCAAAAAGATCTATCCTTATGACGTGCCATTTCGATGGGCAGCTGGCCGGTTACAGAAGCAATAACATTGCGCGGGGCTTCATATATCCCATTATAGCGTCCCAGGTAGCAAGAATCATGGATCACGACACTGCCAGGGTTTGAAATAATATTCAGCTTCAACTTACCTGATTTTATCATATCATTGATCAACTCAGTATGGTGTATAACTTCCAGTTCCACGCCATATTGGCGATAATCATTCTTCAGGGTATTATAGCAGTGCGGGCACTGGGTAATAATTTTCTTAATACCTTTTTCTTTAAAAATCCTGATAATTTCCAGAGCCATGCGATCAAAAACAAATTCATTACCCAGGCGGCGCAGGCTATCACCGCAACACAACTCATCTTTTCCCAGGATACCCCAGGAAATGCCAGTGACATTCAGTATCTTAGAAATTGCCATTGATACTTTTCTGCTGCGTGCATCGTATGCTCCAAAACATCCCACATAAAACAAATATTCGGTTTTACCTGCCTCAAAAGGTTTAACATCTGCTTCAGCAGCCCATTTCACACGTTCTGAGGGCACAATGCCCCAGGGATTACTGCGCTGTTCCATATTTTCAAAAAGGGACAGTAATTCTACCGGGACTTTCGCGTTCATCTCCACCAGGTTTCGGCGCATATCAACTATCCTTGGCACATGCTCGATAAACACTGGACAAACTTCCATACATGCTAAGCAGGTAGTGCACGACCAGAGAACCTCATCTGCAACACTACCTTCCCTGCCCCCACCGATCAATGGCAATGCTGTTACTTTTCCTTCATTGATCAGCGGGCCATTTTTCAGCAGGTTGACCTTTATATCATGAATTACCAGCCGTGGATTTAACAGCTTGCCGGTTGCAGTAGCAGGACAATTATCCGAGCAGCGGCCGCATTCGGTACATGAATAAGAATCAATTAAACCTTTCCAGGTAAATTGGTCGATTTGCCCCACACCGAATACATTGCCTTTTTTAAATTCTTCCCTGGGCTGGGTGTTGACCTTCGTGAGGCTTCTGAAAAAGACGTTTGGGATACCGGTCAGGATATGCATGTGTTTGCTATACGGCAGATAATTCAAGAAACCCAGCAGTACAATGGCATGGAGCCACCAGAAAGCGTTAATGTATCCGCCCAGGTTTTCCGAAGGAACATACGAAAAAAAAGTTGAAGCTAAAAATTTTGATACGGGCATATAAGAAGCAGCTTCTTCACTCCCATTGGCTATCTCGCTGGCATGCAAACCGAAAAAGGCGATCATAAGCAAAGCAATAAGACCCAGAATAATAAAAGCGTCCCTGCTTCGCGCTTCAATGTAGGAAGGCGGGAATACCAGTCGGCGGATGATCGCAATAAAAACCGCCAGGAGGGCAAGAACTGATGCGATCTCAATTAAGACGGCCAATGGATGGTACACGCTAACGGGAAGAAGCGAGAAGCTTATGGAATCCAGAAACATGCCTTCAAGCAGGAATTCTGTATTAGCTATCAATAATATCATAAATGACCAGAAAAGAACAAGATGGTTCCAGCCAAAACGGTATCCGTGGGAAACAGTACACCGCTGCCCAAAAGCGTAATACAGCATGTCCCGGATACGCTTGCCGACATCGTTGAAGCGGTTTTCAGGTCTGCCCAGCAAAACCAGTCGAAAGCGCCGGAAACAACTCCAGCAAAAAAGCGCTATAGCGGCTGCAAAAACTATAATAATAGTGATGTTAAGCGACATAACTTACTCCTTATTAGATATCTGTTCTGATACATTACCCACCTTTTCTAGCTCGTAATTCCCTGATATTATTGATAATGGCCGGAACTACCTGAAAAACATCGCCTACGATCCCATAGGTGGCAACCTCAAAGATAGGGGCATATCTATCCTGGTTGATAGCGATAATAACATCAGAACTTTGCATGCCAACCAGGTGCTGGATAGCGCCACTGATGCCGCATGCAATATAAATTTTAGGCCTGACAGTCTTGCCAGTTTGTCCGACCTGGCGTTCTGCAGGCATCCAGCCGGCTTCCACTACAGCCCGCGAACAACCTACAACACCCCCAAGCTCATCAGCAAGCTGCTGCAATAACGTGAAATTCTCACTAGAACTCATGCCCCGACCTCCTGAAACAATTACTTCCGCTGCTGCCAGGTCACATTCTGCTGATTTATCTTTGACAACCTCCAATACTTTAGTGGCAACATCTTCTTCATTGATCATCATTGACTCTCGGACGATCTCTCCTTTTCGCGGAGTATCCTTTTGCGGCAAAAGCATTACATGTGGCCGGACAGTAGACATTTGCGGCCTTGTACGCTCAGTAAGAATGGTTGCCATGATATTGCCGCCAAAGGCAGGACGTGTCTGGAGTAAATAACCCTTATCATCGATATCAAGACCGGTACAATCTGCAGTCAGTCCGGTATTGAGTTTTGTAGCAACTGCTCCTGCCAGGTCTCTTCCTAAACCTGTAGCACCCATTAATAATATCTCTGGTTTGTACTTCTTTACTAAATAACAGATGGCTTTGTTATAAGTCTCGGTGCGATAGTAATGAAATACGGGAGCATCTATTACATAGACTCGTGAAGCGCCATAGGCAAAAGATTCCTGGCAAAGATCTTCTACCTTATCTCCGATGACCACAGAGCATAATTCCACGCCCAGGGATTTTGCCAGCTTCGCACCCGCACCCAGCAGTTCCCATGACACCGTAGCAGGCTCACCTTCGGCATGTTCCACAAAGACCCAGACACCCCTGTATCCTTTGATATCGGCAAACGCTTCTGTTTCCTCGACACTTACCTCTTTTTGTTCTTTTCCCTTAGCAGACGCAGCTATTTGTGCAAGTATCTTCTCTTCATCCGGCGTGTAATAAATCTCAAGAGCCTCGGCAGGACAAACCTTGACGCATCTGCGACAGCCAATGCACTTTTCTACATTTACGATCGGCTCGCCCCTGTCGTTCATTTCAATTGCGTCTTCAGGGCAAGTGCTCTGACAACGGGCTCCGCATGCGATGCATTTTCCCGGAGTAAGCCGGGCCACACCGCGGGGTTTCCTTATCTTTTTATCTTCTTCCATAGGTTTGAGCCTCTTATTCAATCAAATAAAATTCAACTGCATGGTCACTATAGACACAGTAGACCTTTTTTCATAAGCCTCTCAGTCAATAACCGGGCTGCTTCCTCCGGTTTGCTGACACCATCGCCAATTATCTCGCCCCTCTCCCTTTCCGGTGAAAAGATCTTGCGAACCTGAGTGGCAGAACCTTTAAGTCCGATAGTATCTTCCCTCAGTCCCATCACTTTATTATTCCACAATGTCACTGTGGCGTCCTCTGCCAAAAGGCGCATAGGCACTGTTGGATAGCGAGGACGGTTTATTTCTCGTACCACTGCGATCATTGCCGGAAGAGTCGCCTCCACTATTTCGTGCCTGCCTTCCAGTTTGCGTCTAACCCTTATTTTCTTTGTTTGCATGTCTACATTTTCAATGCGGTCTACCAGGGTCAGTTGTGAATATCCTAAACGAGTAGCAATACCTGGTCCAACTTGAGCTGTGTCTCCATCAATGGTCTGCCTGCCGCAAACTACAATAGCCACCTCTTCCTTCTGACCAAGCTTCTTTATTGCTTCGGCAAGAACCAGGCTGGTAGCTAGAGTATCGGCTCCACCGAATGCGCGGTCGCTCAAAAGTATGACCTCATCAGCTCCCAGGGCTATGGCTTTTCGCAATGTAACCTCAGTATTAGGAGGCCCCATGGAAATAACCGCTACGCGAAACCCATATTTTTCTTTGAGTCTGAGGCTTTCTTCTAAAGCGTGGGTATCAAACGGGTTTATAATGAAAGGCACACCCTCTCTGATCAAAGTACCAGTGATGGGATCAACTTTGACCTGAGTAGTATCAGGTACCTGTTTGACACACGTGACAATTAACATTTATCAAGACTCATGTAGATTAAATGTAGAGTCCTCCATTTATATCAATGACCTGACCTGTTATGTAATCCCCGTCTTCTGAGACCAGATATGCCACCGCACCTGCCACCTCGGATGGCTTCCCGAGTCTGCCCAGCGGTATCTGGGCAAGAATTTTATCCATTATTTCTTTAGGAACCGATCTTAGCATATCGGTTTCAATAAATCCTGGCGCAACAGCGTTTACGGTTATACCCTTGCCTGCAAATTCTTTTGCCAGCGTTTGCGATAGAGCTATCAATCCTGCCTTCGAAGCTGCATAGTTCGCCTGTCCGCGGTTGCCCATTCTCCCGATAACTGAGGATATATTCACAATTCTGCCGTACTTCCTCTCCAGCATACCTTCTATGACCGCTTTGGTGCAGTAGAACGCTCCATCCAGGTTCACAGATAAGACTTCACTCCACATCTGTGGAGTCATTTTTACAAAAGATTTATCCCTTACTATTCCTGCATTATTGACCAGGATATCTATTTTACCGAACTGATCGACAACCAGGTCCCGCATTCTGTTCACCTGCTCAAAGTCATTGACGTTTGCCTGGCATATGATAGAATGCTTGCCCATAGAATCTATTAACTCTGATACTTCCTTTGCATGCTCCTTTGTCTCCATCTGGTCTATCATCAAAGATAATTTATCAAATTCGTCTGCCATGCCCATCTGGTCTATTAGCTTTGATAACTTCTCAGCTTGCTCTCTTGTTGCCTGATAATTAATGGCAACATCTGCGCCTTCTTCCGCCAGCCGCAAGGCAATTGCCTGACCTATCCCCCTTGAACCTCCGGTGACCAGGGCGACTTTACCTTCTAAACCTGCTCTCTTTCCCATACTATCTACCTCTTTACCACCATGGCAATGCCCTGACCTCCCCCAATACAGAGGGTTGCAAGACCGTATGTGCCTTTCCTTCTTGCTAATTCGTGCAGAAGTGTGACCAGTATCCTTGTGCCGCTGGCTCCTATGGGATGCCCGATGGCTATAGCGCCGCCGTTAACATTAACCCTGTCAGGATTCAAACCCAGTTCCCTTCTAACAGCGATACTCTGAGATGCAAAGGCTTCATTGAGTTCTATAAGGTCGAGTTTATCAGAAGTTATGCCGGCTTTTTCTATGGCTTTTTTGGTCGCACAAATTGGACCAAGACCCATCAGTTCAGGAGGAACTCCACATAACCCATAGCTTTTGATAGTTGCCAGGGGCGTAAGTCCTTTGTCTCTTGCTTTTTCTTCAGACATAAGAAGAACAGCAGCAGCTCCATCGTTGATTCCTGAAGCGTTGCCCGCAGTTACGGTCCCGTCCTTTTTAAATGCAGGTTTTAGTTTTGCAAGGGTCTCTTTTGTGGTGCCGAACCTGGGGAATTCATCTGTATCAAAGAGAACAGGTTCACCTTTTGGCTGGGGAACTGCTATCGTGACTATCTCATCTTTAAACTTACCAGCCTTGATTGCAGCTTCTGCTTTATTCTGGCTAATTGCTGAGAATTCATCCTGCTCTTCCCGCGTGATTCTGTATTTTTCTGCTACGTTCTCCGCTGTAATTCCCATGTGGTAATTTCCAAAAACATCCCACAGCCCATCATATATCATCAAATCCACGACTTCATCGTTGCCCATCTTTGCTCCCCAGCGGTTTTTTTTCAACGCGTACGGAGCCATGGACATGGACTCCATACCGCCTGCAAGGACAACATCAGCATCTCCCAGCATGATGGATTGTGCTCCCAGAACAACCGATTTCAAGCCTGAGCCGCACACTTTGTTCACGCAAAAGGAAGGTACCTCTTTTGGAATTCCCGCTCCAATTGCAGCCTGCCTTGCCACATTCTGGCCGTGACCTGCTGAAAGAACATTTCCCATGATGACTTCTTCAACTTCACTAGGTTCAACTTTTGCCCTTTTCAGGGCATCTTTCAATACAACAGATCCAAGTTGTCCGGGACTGAAATCCTTCAGGCTTCCCCCGAACTTCCCAACAGCAGTTCTTGTTGCAGATACAATAACTACATTATTCATCTTTTCACCCAATTTGTATATATAACTCTCAAATTATTAATCCGCCATCCACGCAAAGCACCGCTCCATTAACAAAGTTTGCCTCGTCTGAAGCAAGATATAAATATGCATATGCAACATCCTTTGGCTCACCCAGCCTGCGCAACGGAGTTTTTTCTTTCATCATTTCAAGGATCTTTTCAGGGACATTTGAGGTCATTGGGGTCGTAATAAATCCTGGCGCCACAGCATTTACACGTATCCCTTTTCTTCCGAGTTCTTTTGCCAGGGTCTTTGTCATACCTATCAGACCGGCTTTGGTTGCAGCATAATTGACCTGCCCGACATTGCCGTTGAGTCCTACGATCGATGATGTATTGATAATTACGCCATTCCCCTGGTTCATCATGACTTCAACAACAGCCTGGGCGCAGTTAAAAACTCCTTTTAGATTGACGTTAATAACCTTATCCCACTGTTCCTCAGTCATTTTTGATAAAAAGGCATCCTGAACAATGCCTGCATTATTTATCAAAACGTCTATTTTACCATATTTTTCAAGAGTGATCTTAACCATCTGTTTTGCTTGTTCTCTGTTGGATACATCCAATTTAACAAAAAATCCCTCTCCATTTTTATTGATCTGTGCTACTGTTTCCTCGCCAGCCTTTTCGTTCACATCAGCGACAACCACTTTAGCTCCTTCTTTTGCGAACAGGAACGCAGTCTCTTTACCAATACCGCTTCCTGCTCCTGTAATAACTGTAACTTTGTTTTCAAGTCTCATTTTATCTTCGCTCCTGATTTCCGGCTCTTTCTTTTTTGTTCAATCTTCTTTTTTCCATTCATGATTGACCTGGGCTTTAACCACTCCGCGATCCTGGGGCAGACCTCTTTCTGGGATTTTGAGCCAACAAAAATACCTATATGACCTGTGGGGAAAACGAGCGTCTCCTTATCAGAACTTGAGACCGCATCAGTTAGCGGTTTACTTGCATCATTCGGAACGAGGTGGTCAAATTCTGCCATGACATTAAGAAGTGGCATGGATATGTTTTTCAAATTGATCCTCTTTCCATTGAGCTTCATCTCATTTTTAATAAGCAGGTTCTTCTGATAACAGTCTTTGACGAACTGCCTTAGTGTCTCACCTGCCTGGTCGGGACTGTCGAATATCCATTTCTCCATTCGCAGGAAGTTCCTGATAGTTTCTTCATTACGTAATTGACATTCACTATCATCCGGGGAGCATTCGATCCGATCAAAGAGACCTACATACTTATCGATCATAAGCCTGAATGGGTCTGTGAGAAGGAAGCCCTGATTCAGGAAATCTCCGGGCACCATTCCATAGTAATCTACGATTTTATCCACATCCAGGCTTTTTGCCCAGAGATGAAGAAGTCCTTTATCAGTATCAAAATTAACAGGAGCCACTAAAGTGACCAGGTTTTTTACCTTTTCAGGGTGCAGTGCGGCATACATTATAGAAAAAGTGCCGCCCTGGCATACACCCAGAAGCGTGATCTTATCCAATCCCGACCGCTCTTTAATTTTATCCACAGCATTATTTATATAACCGTTCACATAATCGTCCAATGTTAGATATCTGTCCACGCCTGAGGGATATCCCCAGTCAATAATATAGACATCAAAACCTTCATCCAGAAGTTTCTTTATTACGCTTTTATCAGGCTGGAGATCCAGAATGTAGTACCTGTTCACAAGCGCGTACACTATTAGTATTGGGACCGGATGTGGTTTTTCCACGGTTGGGACATAATGGAGAAGTCTCATCCTATCTTCGGTATAAATGATCTCTGAAGGGGTTGTTCCAACCGAAAAATCAGGAGGTTTAAGGAATATTTCCACTCCATATTTGATTTTCTGCAAATCTTCAATTAGATTAAATGCGTTCATGTCATCTCCTTACCTGAAACCCTATTTTTTCTCTTTTAGTTCTTTGATCTCGCTGGTTAGTTCCTTCACTTTTTTCTTAAGAGAATACAACTCTTTGTTGATCTCGTCGATTTCCGTCTTTGTAGGGAGATTCATCGGTTTCAGGTAATTCTCTTCAAGCATTTCCCTGTTGTATATTTGAAAATCCATTAATAACGAATTCAATTTACCCATGTCCGAGGCAAAATGGCATGATTTCATGAATTCCTTGAAGGTCTCGCTATACGTCTCAATACATATCTTGTAAAAATCTTTGCATTTTTCAGGACTGATTTCACCTTCCATATCGGTTGCAGTCTTTTCATGTACTCTGCGCATTGCTTCCAGTAATACACTCTGGATATTGGAATTGGAATCCATCCCTGCTGCATAAAGGTTAACAAAGGTAGAGAAACCCTTCATAAATTTTTCGGATTTCTCACGTGTTGGACCCAGGGCAGGCATCTCTACGAGCCTGCCTGTGGTGGTGTTGTATACCTTTAACCACATGTCAAAAAATTCCTGGGTGGATTCAAAATTTGATTTTTCCATACCTAACCAGTCCGGATCTCTCATTTTTTATTCTTTCCCGGATATGCTGACGCCGAACCGAAATCAGATTTTACCCACATCTTTGACATCCTGGTAAACGTGTCAGCGTACATCTTAGCCATGACCTTTACAGGCTCCATGACCTCTTTCATAGGTCCTCCCACTGTCGGCATGTCCTCAAAAAAGCTATCAAAAGCCTTTTCATACATCTTTACCCATAGATTATAGAATTCTTTATACGCCTCTGGATCAGAGGTTTGTTTCGACATCTCTTTAGCCTTTTCCGACATTTTTTCAAGTGCAGCTATCCAGGACTTGTACATGCTCACATAAATATTGGAACTCTTTACAAAATGCTCAAACATTTCATTGGAAGGTTCCATGTACTGGATATGCTTTCCATAGATTTCCTGATATGTATCCATCCATAAGGTATAAAATTCCTTATAGGCTTCCTGGCCTGCATCTCCCCGAGAGATTTCTGCCATTTTCTCGGAAAGTTTCAGCATGGATTCATTCAATGGCTCGCAAAGCTGTGCGTATGATTTCTTCCATAGTTTTGACATCTGCAAAAAGCTTCTTAAGTAGATATCTGGTATGCCCATGTAATTCCCAAATATCTCTTTTGTGCTATCTTGCGAAGGAAGCTCCATTAGCTCATCGAATATTTTTTCATATGACTTCATCCACATATCATAGACTTCTTTATATTTTGCAGGATCTGGTTCGTCCTGGAGTATCTCTTTTGTCTTCCGGGAATTTTCCTCTAACTGGGCAATCCACGATCTGTAGAGTTTATTGGATTCCTCAGCGCTTGATAGGAATTTTTCAAGTGTCTCTTTATTGGATTTTAGTGTTGAGATTGGATAGAATTTACCAAAGGTATTCTGGTATGTTTTAATCCATTCATCATAGAATTCTTTGTATTTCTGTGGTGTCGCATCTTTTGATAGAAGAGATGTCTTATCGAGCATCTCTCCTGTGGATTCAATCCAGGGCTTGTATAGATTTAAGTAGGAATCCTCCCACATTTTTGAAACTGCTGCATAACTGTCAGCCCAGGTCTTGAAAATATTCTCTTCTTTCACGTCTTTTTTTTCTTCAGTTTTCTTGACCATAATTTTACACTTCTCTAATTTAAGATTGGATTTCTCCAATCTTAAACCGCGTCTTTTGAGGTGTTATACGATTTTACCCAGATATTCGACATGTTGCTGAATGTATCTGTGTATATCTTTGCCGCATTCTTCACAGGCTCCATGATCTCCGCGAACGGGCTGAACGTGGGCGTGTTCTCAAAGAAGTTATCAAATGCCTTTCCATACATTTTTCCAAGGGTTGCTGTCCAGGACTTGTAGAGGTTCAGATTAACGCTTCCGCTGCGCTCGAAATACTCTAATATTTCCTTTGAGGGTCTCATGGACTGGGTATCAAATAACCTGCCATAGAGCTCCTGAAATGTATTCATCCATACGGTATGAAATTCCTTATAGGCTTCAGGGCTCGCATTCCCACGGGAAATATCTGCTGATTTCATAGAAAGTTTCAGCATGGAGTCAGTATACGGCACGTATAGCTTTGCGTATGAATCTTTCCATACTTTTGACATCTGCTCAAAGGCTTCTGAATAGATATCAGGTGTGCCTGTGATGTTCTCAAATATCTCTTTCATATTTTGCCTCATTGGCAGTGTAAGAAGCTCGTTAAGCATTTTTCCATATGACTTGATCCACATATCATAGACTTCTTTATATTTTGCAGGATCTGCTTCAACCTGGAGAACTTCGCGGGTCGCCCTGGAATTCTCATCTAATTCTGCGATCCATGAACTGTATATCTTATTCGATTCCTCTGCGCTACTCAAGAGTTTTTCAAATGTTTCCTTATTGGATTCCAGGGTCGGGATTTGATAAAATTTGCCGAAGCTGTTCTGGGAGGTTTTAACCCATTCACCATAAAATTCTTTATATGTTTCTGGTGCAGCGTCCTTTGAAAGTTCGAACGCTTTCCCGAAAAGCGCTTCTGTGGATTCGAACCATGGCTTGTATAGCTTTAAGTAGGAATCTTCCCACATTTTTGAGACTGCTGTGTAGCTGTCTTCGAATGTTTTGAAATTATTCTTTTCTTCTTTGTTGATATCTTCTTTGTGGATATCTTTTCTTTCTTCTGATTTTTTAACCATATTTATTCACTTCTTTATAATTGTCCCGTATTTATACGAGGTCTTTATTCCCCGAATTCCCAGAACTCCCCGGAATTAATTCCGGGGTCTTTTGGGGTCTTTTTCCGGGGTCTTATTTTCTATTCTCAGCCAGTCCAGAGGAAATAAACCCCTGAAGTAATTCAATGGTATTATCCCTCAACCCAGTAAAAAAGTTCTGTTGATTTTTAGGTTCTAACCCTGATAATCCCACAACCTTAACATATCGGGCTATCTATTTAAGGTCAATCCCTTATATATAGTTGTACATTCTTATATTATTTCTATTAATATTAATCATTACATTTATGATTAATCATTAAATTTTAAAAAAAAATAGATGCGGGAAATTCCCGCTTAATCCATTCCGCCCATTCCACCACCCATGCCTCCGGGTGGCATGCCTCCTGCAGGCGCGGATTTGCTTGAAAGCACATCATCGATGCGCAGTATCATCGTAGCTGCCTCGGTAGCAGAATTGATAGCCTGAACCTTTACCCTGAGGGGCTCAACCACGCCTTCTTTCCACATGTCCACAACTTTTCCGGTGAAAACATTAATACCTGCGGTATTTTTGCCCTTCTCATGCTGACTTCGCATCTCTACAAGGATATCAATGGGGTCAAGACCTGCATTCTCAGCCAGGGTTCTTGGGATGACTTCAAGCGCTTCGGCAAATTTTGCGACAGCCAGCTGTTCCCTGCCTATTAATGTGGCTGAGTATTCCCGCAGGCGCAGCGCCAGTTCAACCTCTGGCGAACCGCCACCTGCTACAAGTGTCTCATCCTCGATCGCAACTCCAACAACACGCAATGCGTCATGAAGCGCACGCTCGGCTTCATCCACAACGTGCTCGGTCCCGCCGCGAAGAATAATGGAGACTGCCTTGGGATTGTGGCACCCGGTGACATATGTCATTGCGTCCTCACCCAGCTTTTTCTCTTCTACAAGATCCGCTTTTCCAAGATCAGATTTGCTGATTTCCTTCAGGCCTGTCTGTATCTTTGCACCGGTTGCGCGTGCAAGTTTTTCCATGTCGCTTTTCTTTACGCGCCTTGCTGCGTATATGCCTGCTTTTGCAAGATAATGCTGTGCAATGTCATCTATTCCCTTCTCAACAAAGACCACATTCGCGCCGCTATCGATCACTTTGCTTACCATGTCATGCAACATCTGTTCTTCCTGGTCAAGGAATAACTGGAGCTGGTCGGGTGTTTTTATTGAGATCTCGGCTTTCACTTCTGTCTTTTTGATCTCGAGGGCTTCGGCAAGCAGAAGTATTCTGGCATCATGGACATTCTTCGGCATGTTGATATGAGCTCTTTCCTTATCGATTACCATGCCTTCGATCATCTCTGATGCTTCTACACTGGCGCCCACTTTCTTCTCAATTTTGATATCTTCAATATCTGCCGTATATTTGCCATTCTCTTTATCAACCACCGCTAATATGGCATTTACCGCAAGCTTGGCGAAAACATCCTTGGATGCTTCAGGTCCTTTTCCTGTGATCGCTGTCACCGCGATTTTCAATAATAAATCCTTATCTTCAAAGGTCACTGGTTTTGTAAGGGTTTTAAGGATCTCTTTTGCTTTTGCCGATGCAAGCCTGTATCCGCTGGCGATTACTGTGGGATGCACACCCAGCTCCAGGAGTTCTTCAGCATTCTTCAGGAATTCACCTGCAAGCACTGCCGCCGTTGTTGTGCCATCTCCCACCTCGTCATCCTGTGTCTTTGCCACTTCCACGATCATCTTGGCTGCCGGATGCTGGATGTCCATTGTCTGAAGAATGGTCGCGCCATCATTCGTTATCACGATATCTCCCATTGAGTCAACGAGCATTTTATCCATACCCTTTGGTCCCAGGGTCGTCCTGACCGCTGCTGCCACGGCTTTGGCTGCCATTATATTATTGTTCTGCGCTTCTCTTCCTTTTGTCCTCTGACTGCCTTCTCTTAGAATATAGATTGGCTGTCCTGCTAATTGTCCTGTCATAATAACCTCCGCTAAAATGTTGTTTTTTCAATCAAATCTATAAAGGCATGCGTAAGGAAGTCTGTTAAAAATCAAAGCTTTTTACGAAAAACCCCCTGATTTAATATAACCTTTGAATGTCGTAAGTCATATATAAGCCGCACGTAAAATTTGGTGTTAATGGAAATGTCAAAAGTGTATGAAATCCATCTTGAAGAAAAGAGGAAATTGAGCGAGATCCCAGATAAGGTAATGAAATTGTCAGAATCTTTAGAATACAATAACAAATAAATATTCCCGTCGCACTAATATCTATTGTGAAGCGGGGCTGATATATAAATAAGAGAGATTCCCAATGATGATCCCAAAAAAAATATTTTTCACAAAAGGAGTAGGAGTACATAAAGACAGGCTTACTTCATTTGAGCTTGCATTGAGGGAAGCAGGTGTTGAGAAATGTAACCTCGTTTCAGTATCAAGCATCTTGCCTCCAAATTGCAAGATAATTCCAAAAAAGGCAGGGGAATATGCGGAAGACCTTGCAGCCACGATGCTTGCAACAACCCTGGGTATTGAATTCGATATAAACAGGGCATGGGATGAGAGAAAGCAGATATACAAGGCAAGCGGCCATATATTCAAGACCTCTAATATCTGTCAGTCAGCCGAGGGGAATAAAGATGGATTATGGACTACAGTATTTGCTGCTGCAGTATTCATTGAATAAATATATTTATTTTGCTTTTTTCTTTGCAGCCTCTGCTAGTTTCTTGCCCATCTCTCTAGCTTTTGCTTTATCAGCCTCTTTAGGCGCTCCCTCAACAGCTACACCCGGTTTGACCCAGTTAGGATTGAATACGCCCACTACCTTGTCTATTGATTCCAGAGCCGATACCTGCCCTCCTT
The DNA here is from genome assembly GCA_043729865.1 of Methanobacteriota archaeon. Classification (GTDB taxonomy): domain Archaea; phylum Halobacteriota; class Methanosarcinia; order Methanosarcinales; family Methanoperedenaceae; genus Methanoperedens. The sequence continues at coordinate 7,319 of JAYTKX010000134.1, read as the reverse complement.
TTCCAGTAGTAAAGATCAGCACAGGTTTGCCTGCCAATTTATCCCTTACATGATAAAAATCTTCAAATACGGTTTTAAGCTCGCCTGCCATGTATTCGAAAGCTGAATGTGAACCAAAGGCGAATGCATCGGCACCCGCATCTACCGGTTTGGTATCCTTAGCTCTTTTCAACTCTACACCGACTCCTCCGGCGCTTCTTGCCCCCTCAGCAATCGCCTGTGCAAGTTTTTCCGTGTTACCTGTTCTCGATGCATACACTATTAATATTTTTGCTTCAGCCATATATTTTACCTCCCGAATCAATCTTTTTCTGTGAGCACGTCTACACGCGTGTGAAGTTCAGCCATACTTTCTGCAAGGTTTTTGATTAATTCAGCGCATCTGTCAGCAAAACTTGCAGCCAGTTTAGCATCAATATTATCTTTTGAATCTGCAATATCTTTCATCAAAAGGTTAGCCATTTCCACAATTTCTTCCGGATATACAACCATTTTAACACCTCCTCCCTTCTTTATAACATGCTTAATCCATTCTTTCCATTCCGCCCATTCCACCACCCATGCCTCCAGGTGGCATGCCTCCTGCAGGCGCGGATTTGCTTGAAAGCACATAATCTATCCTCAGGATCATGGTGGCTGCTTCCGTAGCAGAACTGATAGCCTGTGTCTTTACCCTGAGAGGCTCAACCACGCCTTCTTTCCACATGTCCACAACTTTTCCCGTGAACACGTTGAGCCCCGCTGTCTTATTGCCCCTCTCATGCTGGCTTCGCATCTCCACAAGCATATCAATGGGGTCTGTCAATGTTGATATTATAATATATCTTGCCATAATTTATACCTCCACTTGCTTAAGGCTCTTCTTAGCCCTAATAGTATATTATTTTTAATTATACAAGTAGCTTATGGTAGCATCATTCTGCGACAGCTTTTTAATCTACGATGGAAGAGGCATTAACGATCGCCCCACTCTCCTGGTGCGATAATGATCAGAAAAAGGGGATTGATAGTTCAAACAATAAAATAATCATTGTTAAAATCTTTATATTTACTTGACGCCGAACAATCAGTTATCTTTACATACGATTGAGACCATATAGAAAATTATCATGAGGTATAATTGAATAGACCGATAAATCGTAATCAGCAGCCTGAGGAATTTTCCAGAGTTCGCATTCCGCAAAAAAGCGCGAACGAAATCCTGGGGACTGTTGAAAGCCTTCTGGGGGCAAATAAACTGCGTGTAAGGTGCATGGATGGCGTGGTAAGGCTCACCCGCATTCCAGGTAAAATGAAAAAAAGGATATGGATCCGTGAAGGGGACGTAATTATTGTCGTTCCATGGTCTTTTCAGAATGATAAAGCTGATATTATCTGGAAATACAGCCCTCCTCAGGTTAACTGGCTTGAACGCAAAGGATTTTTGAAAAGCTAATTTTCGTTCATTCGGTTCTGATAACCAAAATTTATAAATACCATTGATGTTAATAATATAAATGGAGAGTAAACCGAGTGATCATTATCTAAACATACGTGGTAATCTCGTAAGTTTAGGATGATATAGAAATGCCAATCATGGGTAATGCCATGTGCGGAATAACTATGGATATGGTTCCCGCTCGGGCTTGAATCCCTTTTATGCATCCAGGCATTTGTGATTTCTGTGCCAGATAGCTTGGAAAGATGCTTTATTTTTACATTCGGATACAGCTAAAAAATTACTTGAGGGATGGAATACATTTTTCATAATATGAGCAGGTTTCAGAACATCCGCATAGAGACATTTTATTTATCCCACAATTAGGAATATTCAAAAATCTTCTTTCCCCTTCCCCAATTCCAGTAATATCACTCTTAAAATATCCAAAATCGCTACAATCTTCTTTTAAAATCATTTTCTTACCTCTCAGGATGTAATCGTTTCGAAAAGGTATATAGTTATGTTAATTAAGATTAAGTTAACAGTACCGAATTTACCGGATGAACATAAACAACATTTCCAAAAGGATTGGTATAATGGATCAACATCCTCTGGCATTCTGGAGCCTCCCTGCCGCCGAACTACTTGCGCGACTTAAAGCAGCACCGCAGGGCCTTACTGGCGATGAAGCACGGAAGCGACTCGCACGTTATGGCTCCAATCTCCTTTTGCCCAGAAAAAGATCGGATGCACTCGCGCTTCTGCTTTCTCAATTCAAAAGTCCTATTACCCTCATTCTTCTCTTTGCGGCAGGATTGTCATTTTTCCTGCATGAAAATGTTGACGTTCTCATTATCCTTGCAATTGTCTTCATAAGCGGACTTCTTGGATTCTGGCAGGAACGTGGAGCTGCCAATGCGATCGAGAAGTTGCTCGCTATCGTTCAAATAAAAGCTATGGTTCTGCGTGATAGAAGCCCGATAGAAATTCCCGTCGAAGATATCGTGCCCGGAGATGTTATTATCCTCAACGGCGGAGATATTATTCCCGGGGACTGCCTGATCCTTGAATCCAAAGACTTATTTGTCGATGAAGCGACGCTGACAGGCGAAACATATCCAGTAGAAAAATTGGACGGGGTACTGCCGAAAGAAACACAGCTTAGTCAGCGGAACAACACGCTTTTTATGGGTACTCATGTTGTGAGCGGTAGCGCGAAAGCGGTAGTTGTCTGCACAGGGATAGAAACCGAATTCGGTAAAGTTTCCGAACGGTTGAAACTGCGGTCACCGGAGACGGAGTTTGAACGCGGTGTCAGGCGATTCGGGTATTTCCTTATGGAGATCACGCTGCTTCTTGTAATTTCCATCTTCGCCATCAACGCCTATCTTGGACGCCCTGTCCTGGAATCTCTTCTTTTTTCCCTGGCGCTCGCTGTCGGGCTGACCCCGCAGCTATTGCCTGCGATCATCAGCGTGAACCTTGCGCACGGCGCAAAGCGCATGGCGCTTAAGAAAGTGATCGTTAAACGCCTTGCATCTATTGAAAATTTTGGGAGCATGAACGTGCTCTGTTCAGATAAGACAGGCACTCTCACCGAAGGGGTAGTGCAGGTTAATTGCGCTCTTGATGTTGAAGGAAAGGAAAGTGAAAAAGTTCTTCTCTATGCTTATCTCAATGCTTTTTTCGAGACTGGTTTCACGAACCCGATAGACAGCGCGATCAGGAACTATCACCAGTTCGATGTGTCTGGCTGCCAGAAACTGGATGAAGTACCGTATGATTTCATTCGTAAGAGACTGAGCATCCTTGTCTCGAAAGATGATAAGCACCTGATGGTGACTAAAGGCGCACTTTCGAATGTGCTATCAGTTTGTTCATCAGCAGAAACTTCCGATGGAATGATCGTGGATATTGCAACTGTGACGGAACATATCCAGAAGTGCTTTGAGAAGCAGAGCAGTAAGGGCTTGCGCGTGTTGGGAGTTGCCTACCGTGATGTCGGCTCTGATCCGCTAATAACCAAAGACCATGAAGCAGCAATGACTTTTTCAGGTTTCATCGTTCTGTTTGATCCGCCAAAGGCAGGAATTGCTGAGACTATAAACCAACTGCATCATCTTGGCATCTCACTCAAGGTCGTTACAGGGGACAACAAATTTGTCGCTGCCAATGTCAGTCAACAGGTTGGATTCTCAAATCCGGAAATCCTCACTGGTTCGGACCTTCGCTCGATGAGCGATGAAGCGCTGCGAAAGCGGGTGAACGATATCAGTATATTCGCAGAAGTCGAGCCAAACCAGAAAGAACGCATCATTCTGGCTCTGAAAAAGAGTGGAAATGTTGTAGGGTATATTGGAGATGGAGTTAATGATGCCTCAGCCCTGCATGCTGCCGATGTCGGCATTTCCGTTGATAGTGCTGTGGATGTTGCAAAAGATGCTGCTGATATTGTACTGCTGGAAAAGGATTTGGGTGTTCTCGTGCAGGGTGTACGCGAAGGGAGAATGACATTTGCCAATACACTTAAGTATGTATTCATGGCAACGAGCGCAAATTTCGGGAACATGTTCAGCATGGCTGGAGTATCGCTCTTCCTGCCTTTTCTACCCCTGTTGCCAGGACAGATCCTTCTCACCAATCTCATGACTGATATCCCGGAGATGACAATAGCCACCGATAGCGTGGATGGCGAAATGGTTGATCATCCAAGGCACTGGGACATAGGTTTCATCCGTAATTTTATGCTCGTCTTTGGAATATTGAGTTCCGTATTCGACTATCTTACATTCGGCGCTTTGTTCTTCATCCTCCATGCAACACCTGACCAATTCAGGACCGGCTGGTTTATGGAATCTGTTATTTCAGCTTCTCTGATCGTGCTTGTTATTCGCACTAAAAAACCTTTCTTCAAGAGCATACCAGGGAAGTACCTGTCCGCAGCCACACTGCTGATCGTTGCAAGCGCATTTCTTTTCCCATTCATGCCAATCGGGAAGGTATTTGGATTTAGTGAGCTACCGATTTCATTCCTTCTTATTATGGGAGTGATCGTGGCATTTTACATCATCGCGGCAGAAATGGTGAAAGCGGTATTTTACAGGAGGGTGAAATTTTGAAGTAGAATTCATATTTTATTTAAGTTTAATGTTGATCAGTATAATCCACGCTGGTAACTTGAATAAAATCGGAAATAGCGCCAGACCTGCAATGGGCACATGAACTGAAAAAATATAGGAAATTGCTTTTTTGAGGTTATCAAAAATTCTTCTACCGAGTCTGACAGCCTCGACGATGGATGAAAAGTCATCGTTCAGCAGGACAATGGACGAAGACTCTCGCGCCACGTCCGTGCCCCGTTCTCCCATTGCGATACCTATGTGGGATGATTTCAGCGCAGGAGCATCATTTACCCCGTCTCCTGTCATGGCAACCACTTCCCCATTCGCTTTCAAGGCATTAACGATCGCCAGTTTTTGTTCCGGCACCACACGGGCGAAAATATTTGTTATCTTTATATTTTCCTGGAGTTCCATCATACTCATTTGAGCAAGTTCAGGGCCGGTAATAATCTTATCCGGATTTTTCAAACCAATTTGCCTGGCTATGTGCCTGGCAGTTCCGGGAAAATCCCCGGTTATCATTATTACCCTCATTCCTGCTGTGTAACATTCAGATACTGCTGCCGGAACAGAAGGGCGAACAGGGTCTGTAAAACCAAGTAATCCGATAAATTCAAAACTAAAATCATGTTGTGAATCAGGCAAACTTTCTTCCTTAAAGATAGAACGAGCTACACCAAGCACCCTCAAGCCATTATCTGCCATACTCTGCACGCGATATATCAGTTCTTTTTTATGCGCTTCATCCAGATGGCAGAGATCGATTATTGCTTCTGGTGCTCCTTTTGCTGCGATTACATGCCTTCTCCTGTCGTTTGATTCCCATACATTCGACAATGCCAGAAGGTTTTTGGAGAGAGGATATTCCCTGACAAGTTTCCAGTTTTCATGAACATGATCCGAATTTGAAAGAAATTTTTCTGTGCCGTTTTTTATTTCCTTCTCGACCGGGTCAAAAGGATCCACCTGGCTTGCAAGATTGCCAAATTCAAGCAATTCATGGAAATTTTCTGGTAGCTGCAGGTGTCCATTCTTAGCTACATCATAAAATTCTCCTCTGGAAAAAAGGGAGCTTAATATCATCCGGTTCATTGTAAGAGTCCCCGTTTTATCCACACACAACACAGTTGCAGAACCAAGAGTTTCAATAGCAGGCATTCGCCGTGTCAAAACATGCCTTTTTGACATGCGCCACGCCCCCATGCTCAGAAAGATCAACAGGACAACAGAAAACTCTTCAGGAAGAAGTGCCATACTTAAACTCACTCCAGCCAGTAATCCGTTTAGCCAATCCCCCCTGGTCATTCCGTAAACTATCACTACAAAAGTACACAGTATCATCCCGGCGATTGCAAAACTACGTACAAGGTGTGATGTTTCTTTCTTAAGCAGTGTCTCTTCCTGGGTTATTGTTTGCAGGGCTTTTCCGATTTTTCCCATTTCCGTGTGTATTCCAGTCCCTGTTACTTTCGCCATCCCGTGACCCTGAATTACAAGCGTACCAGAGTATATGAATGGCATATCGTCACCACCAGGATTTGTCGGCTTCGTTTTTCCATCCCATTCTGATTTTCTAACAGCCAGCGACTCACCTGTAAGCATGGATTCGTCTACTAGAAGGTTTGAGCAAAATAACACGTTCCCATCAGCGGGGATACGGTCGCCTTCTCTTAATATAATAATGTCTTCCCTGACTACCTCTCGCCCAGGAATACGTCTCTGCTTTGCGTTCCTTATTACAAGCGCCCTGGGACTTGAGAGGTTTTTTAAAGCATCTAACGCTCTTTCACTTTTTCTCTCCTGATAAAAGGTTATTCCCACTACTACGATCACAAAAAAGAGCAACATCAAAGCATCATTTGATTCTCCCAGGACTAGATAAATGAGTCCTGAGCCTAAAAGGAGTAACAGCATCGGCTCAAATAAAATGTTGATCAGAATGGTAAAAATACTCTGCTTTTTTTGGGATGGAAGTTCGTTATAACCTTCTTCATCCAATTTTCTGGTGGCATCTTCTTCTGAAATGCCTGTAATATTTTCAAGAACAAAATTTTTTTCCATATTTATCACAAAGAATGGTCAATGAGCGATTCAATTATTTTAAATAGTATTTAATAACAACTATTTGAATTGAAAGATTTAGCTTATACTGACACTTTGACAATAAATCCTGACTTTGACAGATAAATAATAATATATGCTTTCCTATTGGAACGATTCTTGCTGTAAAAAACAAATACGAAAAATTAGACTTTTCAGGTGTTTTTGAGAAATACAAAAAAAAGGGGAGAGACATAAACTCTCTCATCCAAGCTCTTTTAAGTTACAAGCTGACAGAGGCAAAAACATGGAAGAAATAATTGCTGATATCCAGGACAGATTATTCCAGATTTATAATTTCGAGCACACCGATATCAATCTCGATTGGACAAGTCTGGTTCTTTATGGCGATAAAAGTAAATTGGGAAAATACGGATATAGTCGAGATCATCGACCTGACAAGAAACAAATAACCGTCGGGATAAGTGAACTTGCAGGTCCGATTAATGTCCCTATTGGAATAACAGTAAACAAAGGGAATCTCAATGATATGAAACACTTCAATGATACATATCAACAAGTAAAGGACAGGCTCTCATTGATGTGTCTTATTCTTATCAAACAAAACTCGAAGAACTTTGATCATTGGGTTTATAGCTCAATTGTTCATTTCTTTGATAAGATATGAGATCAAGGAATTGAAAAATACTTCGACAAAATTCATAAAAAACAGCCTG
>JAYTKX010000133.1:0-25299 GCA_043729865.1 Methanobacteriota archaeon | reverse complement strand
ACCGAGATAAATGATAGAATTATAGTCATGCGATATTTTCTATCTGCGAAAATCTGCACAATCTGTGGATAAAATTTCCTATGAAAATCCGCAGATTTCGCAGATTGGCGCAGATTTGTTGAACCTGATTCTTTCCTCAATGGTCATAATTTTATCGTTTGTTATGCGCAGAACTATATCTCGATTTCATATGACAATTCAGCCTTGACGTGACACTAGGAAGTTTAGTCACAAACTTATGCCACCACTACTTCTCTGATCTGAACTTTACTCTGAATTTTAACACCAAGCATAGCTCTTTCATTTAAGGTCTTCAAATATCCTGCAATAGCTTCTTTTATGTTCTGTAAGGCTTCCTCTATCGTATCGCCTTGCGACCAGCATCCTTTAAGAGCAGGACAATGCACAATATATCCACCATCCTTTAAACACTGTCAAACTCCTTAACCAATAACCAATGTCCCGATTTAACCCCTTTATATACCTGATAAAGCCTGTTCCACATCTGAGATTATATCCCCGGCATCCTCAAGCCCAACTGACATCCGCACAAGCTCTTCGCTGATGCCGTATTCTATCCTTTTCGCCTCAGGTATGACGGCATGTGTCATTGAGGCAGGATGCTGTACGAGCGTCCCGGTTTCTCCGAGGCTCACAGCCAGCGCGCACAGCTTTACGGAATCCAGGAATAACGGGACATCCTTTGCTTCTCTAAGCAGGAACGCTATCATACCCCCGTTACCACTCATCTGCTTTCTTGCTATGTCTTTCTGCGGAAAATCCGCAAGTCCCGGATATATCACCCTGCTTATTTTCTCATGTCCCTGCAGGAACCGGGCAACCTCTAAAGCATTTGAATTATGCTTATCCATCCTGACCGCGAGGGTCTTCATTCCCCTGATGATCAACCAGGCGTTAAACGGGCTTAATGCCCCGCCAATGTTCTTTGCAGTGTGCCGTGCGGCTTTTATGAACTCAGAAGACCCCACAATAACCCCGCCTATCGTATCCCCGTGACCGTTCAGGTATTTTGTGGCACTGTGCACTACAACGTCAGCGCCCGGTGAGAGCGGCTGCTGGAAATAGGGGGTCATGAAGGTATTGTCCACCATCACATACGCCCCTTTCTCATGGGCGATATCAGATACCGCCTTTATATCTGTCAGTTTCATGGTTGGATTGGCAGGGGTCTCAAAGAAAACGAGCTTTGTCTCAGGTCGAAAGGCGTCTTCAACGCTGTTAAGGTCTGAAGTATCCACGAAACTCACATTTACTCCAAACTTACTTAGGTCTATGAAAAGATCATATGTGCTTCCATATAGAACTCCATCGGCGATTATATGGTCGCCGGATTTCACAGAGGTCAATACCGCCGCACTGATAGCAGCCATCCCGGAGGCTTGCGCCAGTGCAGCCTCTCCCCCTTCAAGGTCGGCTATCTTTTCCTCAAGCACTTCTGTGGTGGGATTTGCGCCGCGGGAATATATGTAGCCTTTTTCCTTCCCGCTAATCAGCCTTGCCCCGTGGGCTGCGTCTTTGAATATGAAAGGCGCGGTCTGGTAGATAGGGGTCACCAGCGCTCCAGTATCATTGATCTTTTCTCCGGCATGAATAGCCCGTGTGGAAAATCCGGCTTTCTTAAGGTTCATGAATACCAGTTCACTCCATTGTTAATGATGTTAAGTCTTTCAATTACTTAAAGTTCACTAATTAACCCGTAACTCCAGCTTTTTTAAGTAATATGTCTGACCTTTCATGATTTTCTAATTTACTCCATTAACTTATAGTTATCCATCTGCGCTGTAAGTGAGACCGCATTCAGGACAGGAATATGTGATGATATCCATTCCTTTTTCACTTTTTTTCATTTTCTCTCGGGCAGAGGCGAGCCGCATCCGCCGCAGTACCTGCCGGACGCAGGGTTTTCCCATCCGCACGAACATATTGCCCGTTTCTCTGTCAGGACGAACAGTTCTGAAAAGCGGTCAGCATTTTTATGCAGCACTTCCCAAAGAAAATATAACGGAGCCATGAGCAGAAGGAAAAAAACGATATGGTAAACCCCATAAGGTAAGAATTCCGAATAAGGTCGAAATGCAGCGTACAGCGTTATTATCACGAGCGCTAGAACAAGCCCGGTCACTATGGACCTTGAGTCCTCATTTGTTATCACCCTGTTGAATTCAACTCTGAACTTCAACAATATTATTATCACGGCAATAGATAACGCGATATCCACAAAAGAATAAAATTCTACAGTCTTAAGCGTCAGCACAGCCGCGAACCTGATCAGGATGACAAGAATAAAAGCTGTTATCGCTCTTGCTATTGGTCTGTATAGTTCCCTGTTCATGCCCCATACTTAAATTTCATATATTATTAAGGTAAGCATCAAAAGGCAGGAAACTCATATAAATAAATTCATATATCCTTTGACATATAACAGTAATCATGGACATACCCGGGCTTCACAAAGAAAACACACAGGGATCCCATAGATATGCTATACTTACGGTCAGCACATCAAGATACGGGAAATACGGGTCTGTAGACCGTCCTGAGCGTGCCGAGGACGCCTCTGGAAAGCTCATCTGGGGCATGATACATGTGCAGGGGAGTGAGGTAGTACATTACGAGCTTATCCCTGATAATATCGAAATGATAAGGGATGCTTTAAAGAAATGCATGTATTCGGATGCTGACGTGATTATCTTCACAGGGGGAACAGGTCTGTCTCCCGCAGATGTCACGATCGAATCAGTGTCGCCGTATATTGAAAAGGATATCCCTGGTTTTGGCGAGTTGTTCAGGCAAAAAAGCACAGAACAGATAGGGAATGCGGTTATGCTGACGCGGGCGCTTGCAGGTGTGGCGCGGCAAAAAGCGATATTCTGCCTCCCCGGTTCGCCAAATGCTGTCAAGCTCGCGCTTGAGCTTGTGCTGCCTGAGATGGGACACATAATAAAACATATTAAGGGACAATAGGCACTGGCTGATTTTTCGGATCGCCTGATTAGTTTCACCCCGCTTGCATCAGGCATATATCCCTGAATGTTGTCGATAGCAATTGGAGTGATAAAACCATGGACCTAAATATTGAAAGAATGGACAAAGAAATGGATCATATGTATGCGAAAAATACCGGGGAATGCTTCATCGTGAGAGAATCGGAAAGCCCTGATTACAGGTCTGCTGTAGTTCTTCTGCGGAATATGGTAGAGAAAAAAGATACAACATCACTTGAGAGGGAAGCATTGTCTGCCGCTGTCAGGATCCTCAGGCAAAACATGGCAGATAAAAACCAGGATCAAACATAATGCGGCGGTTCCTTATGGACCTTATCGATAAACGAGTGCTGGAAGATATCGCCTTCGGATAAGTTCCTCGATATATATTTCAACCTGTGAAGCACTGGCAGGAAAGCCATCGTGGAATCCACGAAATCACGGGACAGGGCAGCGCAGTATTTCGGTGAAATGCGGTATGCATCCCTGACGAAATCCTCATCCACGATACCGATGAGCTCCGATACAATCCTTGCAGCTGCCCCTGGTTTTTTCCTGATGAAATTACAGGCTTTTTCATGCAGTTCTAAGAAACCCGTGATCACATCAGGAGAATCCAGCAATTCCTTTCTTACGACTATCCCGTAGCTCGGGTTGTTGCGCCACATGTCGCCCGGGGGAATAATAATCCTCGCGCCGCATGCTCGCGCCGCCGCAACCGCAAGAGAGGGCGTCCCGACAGCTGCTTCGATATCCCCATCCACCAGCGCTTCAAGCACGAAGTCGGTCCATGGGAAGTTCCTGACCCTTATGTCAAGCCCCGCTTCTTCAATGGCATTATTTATTATGACGTCATGGATTGAGCCTTTTGGCGGAGAGCCGATGATCTTTCCCTCAAATTGAGCAAGCACCGCATTAATATTTGTGAGTTCATCAAGCGTACCGTATTCTTTCCTGGCTATCATCACTGTTCCCTCAACATGTCCGCCTGCCACACATATGATGGGGACGCCCCGGTCTATGCCGATAATGGCAGGGGGAAGACCTATGTACCCGATATCGATTTCCTTGTTATCAAATGCTTTTACAATATCAGGACCTGAGGCAAAGAGCTTCCAGTCTGCATGGATGCCTGCTTTTTCAAGCCAGTCAGTACCCATGAGGATGAATGAGGTGTGATAGACGGTGGAGAGGTGGGCGATCTTTAATTCAGTTGACATGATTGTATTGTCTGACTATTTTCCTGAATGCTTCTCAAACATCTTTCTTAGATCTGCAAGAGCATCATAGACCCTCATTTTTCTGCAAATGCTTTCAAGATACTCCATGTTTAGAGAATCATATTGTCTTGTATATATCCCCAGAGCATCCTTGATATCCTGCTCTCGTGAGAATAGCAGCTTGTTTGCGATAGTGTCCTCAGGAGAGGCAATGAATATCATAGAATTATCAATTTTTACTTTTTTCTTATTCCTGAGCGCCCTCTCATCCATCTCACCATATATGCCTTTGATGTCCAGCCTGAACATTGTTCCCTGGTCTTCAACTGTGCAGTGGGATTTCTCATCAAGCGCCATTCGCATGTCATATTCATCCGCAAAGAAACCGTTTTCCTGGAGGAATTTCACCAGCACTGGAATATCCTTATCAGTAATTTGAATGACATAATCGATATCCATGGTCGTTCTTGGATTGCCGTAGAATAGAACTGCCATCCCGCCAACGATAACGTATTCTATTCCATTCTCATTCAGGAAATCGCTTACAAGTTTTAGAATATCCTCAATCTTTCTCAAACCTAATCTTACCTGCCTTCAATGCGAAATCGATCAGTTCCATCCCCTGACGGAGAGTGGAGAGTCCGGTGAATTTACGCGCTCTAATGGCGTCCTTTATTAACTCTTTATCCGTTGTTTCTCTTACTTTTTTTCGTAGTGTTTCTAAGTTCATAGATAGTATAGCTTCTTTAACATTGACCCCTAAATAAATAAACCCTTATATCCCACTTCAGCCAATACCCCTGATATCATGAAACCACTGGAAACCTCAGAAGGCATAGGCGGTCTCCTGACCGCCTTCAGGAAGCTCGCTCGCGGCAGAAAGAAGATAACTTTCATCGGCTGCCCTGGCTGGTGCAATCCCTTTGCCGAGCTTCTGGGCTATGTTCTTCGGGATGCAGGAAAAGAGATGGTCTTTATACCCAGCCTCAGAAAAGAACTGGCTGCGATGGTTGTAATGACAGAGTACGGGATGCAGCTCGGGGAAAAAGCCGACCCCGCTTCCGATACGGTCGTGCTTCTCGGAGGTCTTGCGATGCCGAAAATGGAAATAGACGTGAACGGTCTTATGGCGTTAATAGATGAGGTGACTGCCGGGCATAATGACAGGCAGATACTCGGCGTATGCGTGGGCGGCGTCTTCCAGAAAGCTGGATGGGATAAAATGATCGATTTTGATTATCTTGTGGATGCTGACATGGAAGTTACAACATACGGTTCAAATGAATAAACTCTCAAACCTGTTTATCAAAACAAGTCTTATATATCTGGCGCTCAGTACCATTCTCGGAGTGCTGATAACGATCGGTCCAGGTTACAGCTTCATGCATTCCCATCTTGCGCTGATAGGCTGGGTGACTTTTTTCATATTCGGCGCTGCCTACGAGATCATTCCGAATTATTCAGGAGTTCCGGTCTTTAGCGAAAAACTTGGATATATCCATTTCTGGCTCGGCAACATCGGTCTCATCGGATTGACCCTCTCATACCCGTTCATGAGGATGTACATGCTCAAAGGAAAAGATGCTTCGGATGCCGCGCTGATGGTTTTTTTATTCGGGTTTATAGAGGCGAGTTCAATATTCATGTTCATATATAATATATGGAAAAGCATAGGTAAAGGAAAATGACAGAGAGATGTAATAGGACACGGATGACAAAACAAAATTGACATAAGTGATACGAATGGAATGGGAACCTGAAGCATTAAAAGAACTTGAGAAAGTACCCTCGCATGTCCGCATCATGGCAAAAACGGGCATCGAGATGTCAGTGGAAAAGAAAGGCAGTACCATTGTGACGCTTGCTGATGTAAGGGAAGCTGAATCACAGTTCAGGGCTTTGATGAAAAAAGACGAAAAGACAACCAGGATAGCCGTTGTCAGATGCGACATCGTAAGTGAGGTCTGCCCCGGCGTGGCGTGCTTCAATGCATTCAATAAAAGAAAAGTGCATTTCAGTGATTATGGAAATGATGCCGAGATAATCGGCTTTTTCACCTGCGGTGGATGTCCGGGAAGACGTGTATTCAGGCTTGTGGACAGCCTGCTTAAGCATGGTGTTGATGTGATACACCTGAGTTCCTGCATGTTAATGGAAAAAAGCTATTCTAAATGCCCTCACCTTGAAGACATCAAACAGATGATAACCAGAAAAGGCGTGAAAGTGGTGGAAGGGACGCATCATTAGATAGATCTTTTCAGAACAGAACTTTTATATGGAGAAAAATATGAGCATAACAAAAGATACAACGATCGAAGAAGTAGTTAAAAAATATCCAGAGACCATGATGGTATTCATGAAACACGGGCTTCACTGCGTAGGATGCCATGTGTCGGCATTTGAAAGCATAGAGCAGGGCGCCATGGCGCACGGTATTGATACGGATGCGCTGGTGACTGACCTGAACAGGGTTATATCATCAAAAAAAAAGTAGTCGACCTCCCCTTACAGGAAGTTCTTGATCAAATCGTCCCTTGTGTTCGAATTTGAGTTGCCGTCATTTATCTTTATTATTTTCTGCGCTTTCCTTTTTCCCGGCGGGCAGCCTCCGCACTCGTAAACAAAATGGATAAAACCGGTCTCAGGATTCTCAACGGTCTTTACATGGTCATACGGGGTATGGCAGTCAGAACATATCTCCACTACAGGAACATTCTCATTGCAATGATGACACATGGTGACCACCACATCTATTACTTCATTCTTTGTATTTATCGCAGATATTGTATATGAGTCGGATTCGGGAGGCATGTTCAAATGCACATAATGATCAAGGGGTATATTAAATCTTATTGATTTGTTACGGTTATGTCAAAAATATGCAAAACGAAAGCTTTATTCCATTCCATGTTATTATAACAGACGAGGTGAATTGTTTGACAGAACATATCCCGTCATTTGCAATCGATTTTTCACGCGCCATTCAAAATGCATGCTTAAACTGCGGTAATAAACACCAGTTGAATTGCCCTGTGGGGTTGGCAAAAGCGCAGATAAAAAGCACGAACGACCTTTTAATTGAATTCTACGGACCAAAGTAAACCAAAACCTATTATATTCCCGGCGGCATAAGAGCCCTCCGTGACGAATATAGCAGTGCTTGTTTCAGGAAGAGGCTCGAACCTTCAGGCGATAATTGACAGCATAGAAAATGGATACCTGAAGGCGCGAATTTCCGTTGTTATCAGCGATGTCGGAAATGCCTATGCACTTTTGCGGGCAAAAAAGCACGGTACTGAGGCAGTTTTTGTCGATCCGGATGCTTTTTCATCCAGGGAAAATTACGAAAAAGAAGTCCTGAAAACCCTGGAAAAACATAATGCTGAACTCATACTGCTTGCAGGATACATGAGGATACTCGGGAAAACCCTGCTCCGGGCATATAAAAACCGTATACTTAACATCCATCCTGCGCTGCTTCCGGCTTTTCCCGGGCTCCATGCGCAGAAACAGGCATTCGAATACGGTGTGAAAATGACAGGATGCACAGTTCATTTCGTGGACGAGACACTTGACGGCGGCCCAATAATCCTGCAGCGCTGCGTGGAAGTCGGAGAAGACGATACTGATGAAACGCTTGCGGACAGGATACTTGAACAGGAGCACAAGATTTATCCCGAAGCCGTGAAATTGTTTGTCGAAAATCGCCTCAGTATAGAAGGACGAAAAGTCAAAATATTACACTCATAAAAAAAGGAATAATTATGCCATTAAAGACGATCGACCCTGAAATTTACGAAATAATGCGACATGAAGTCGAAAGACAGAGGAATAAACTGAACCTGATAGCTTCAGAGAACTACGCAAGCCGCGCAGTGCTTCAGGCGCAGGGCTCTGTAATGACGAATAAATATGCTGAAGGCTATCCCGGCAAAAGGTATTACGGCGGATGCGAGTTCGTGGACATGGCTGAGAACCTGGCGATAGAGCGTGCAAAGAAACTCTTCGGAGCAGAGCATGTCAATGTCCAGCCTCATTCAGGCTCGCAGGCGAACATGGCAGTATATTTCGCCATACTCAAGCATGGGGACACAATTATGAGCATGGACCTGTCGCATGGAGGACATCTCTCACACGGCAGCCCGGTGAACTTTTCTGGAAAGCTGTTCAATATCGTCCCATACGGGGTCTCAAAGGAGACAAGGACAATTGATTACGATTCCCTGATGGATATTGCCAAAAAGCATAAACCAAAACTTATTGTCTCAGGAGCAAGCGCATACCCGCGCGAGCTTGATTTTAAGCGGTTTCGCGAGATAGCTGACGCCGTGGGGGCGATGCTGATCGCTGATATTGCACATATAGCCGGACTTGTAGTAGCAAAGATCCACTGCGACCCGGTACCCTATGCTGATTTTGTCACGACGACCACGCATAAGACACTTCGCGGCCCGCGAGGCGGCATGATAATGTGCAGGGAAGAATATGCAAAGGAGATCGATAAATCGGTTTTCCCCGGTATACAGGGCGGTCCTCTCATGCACGTTATCGCCGCAAAAGCCGTCGCGTTCAAGGAAGCCATGAGCAAGGATTTTAATGATTACCAGAAACAGATCGTAAAAAATGCAAAAAAAATTGCGAACGAACTGTCTATCCGGGGTAACGAACTTGTCTCCGGCGGCACGGATAACCACCTTATGCTCGTTGATCTCACACCCCAGAATATCACAGGCAAGGACGCTGAAGCAAGACTTGGCGATGCAGGGATCATACTGAACAAGAACACCATACCTTTTGAGACACGAAGTCCGTTCATCACAAGCGGTATCCGCATCGGCACGCCTGCTGCTACCACGCGTGGAATGAAAGAAAAAGAGATGGTAATTATTGCAGATGCTATTGACACGACCCTCAAGAACATGAACGATGCGGAAAGGATAAAAGAAGTAAAGAGAGATGTTCTTGAATTGTGCAACCGGTTCCCCATACCTTATGAGTGAGGTGGTTTGATGGAACCGCTTCCAGAGGTCACAGACCCGCGCGTTATCGACGGAAAGAAAATAGCGCAGGGCATTGAAGCCGGCGTCAAAAAAGATGTTGAAAAGTTCGTAAGCGAGACAGGTATTAAACCAGCTCTTGCCACGATACTTGTTGGCGAGCATCCTCCTTCAAAATTATATGTGAAGCTCAAGCACTGGGCATGCAAGCGCGTGGGTATTGCGTCAGAAGACCACAAGTTCCCTGCAGAAACAAAGCAGGAAGAGATAATCAAGCTGATCGAGACGCTTAACTGGCGGTCTGATATACACGGGATACTTGTGCAGCTTCCGCTGCCAAAACATATCGATGAACGGGAAGTGATGATGCGCATTTCTCCGGAAAAGGACGTGGACGGCTTCAACCCCCTTAACATGGGAAAGATGCTCATCGGGCATGAGGGATTCGTGCCATGCACGCCGAAAGGCATTGTCCGCGCGCTTGAGGAGTTCAATATCGACCCGAAGGGGAAGGAGGTGGTCGTGGTCGGGCATAGTAATGTCGTCGGAAAACCTGCAGCAATAATGCTTCTTAACCGCAATGCTACGGTCAGGATATGCCATATTTTCACGAAAGACCTCAAAAGCCAGACAAGAGAAGCGGATATTCTTATCGTAGCAACAGGTGTGCGCGGTCTGATAAAAGCAGATTTTGTGAAGCAGGGAGCCATCGTGTTCGATGTAGGCATAACGTGGCAGGACGAAAAAGTATATGGCGATGTGGATTTTGATGATGTGCTGCCGAAGGTCAAGTTGATATCCCCGGTGCCCGGAGGCGTGGGACCTATGACGATCGCTATACTGATGGAGCACACGCTTATAGCCGCAAAGATGCAGGTTCATGGATGAGTGCCCCCTCTATTTCGATTGACACCCTGAGAGTTTCAGCGTCTTCGTGCCGAAAAGAGAGACTGAAATTTTGGGTACAGCGTAGATGCAGAGATATTACTTTCATCTATTCCATGCGCCGCTATGGCAGATATTCTATGCATCTCTCGTGAATTCTGACCTCAACAGCATAAAACGAAAGATTCCCCACATTCATTTTCTCAAAAATGGAGTCCTGTTTCTTGCATAGTTCTAATAAAAACTCAAGATTGTGGGTCTTTCCAAAATCGATATTTTTTGAGGCAAGGTATGCTTTCAGCAATTTCTCGACAGATTGCTTGTCCTGATATAATCATCAATCATAACGCAACGCCCTCTTTCAAGGCGTTCCTTACAATACTGCCCGGCTTGTCTCTTAAAAACTGAACCTCAGAGTCGGATTTTATTACTACATCCACATCTATGCCGGATTTTGCCAGATATTCCCTTATCTTTTTGGAAAGGCTCATTTTCTCCTTGATCTCAAACGTAGTTTCTGTTATTATAAGTATATAGTAATCACTGGAACGGGTAAAGTCCTTTCTGGCTCTGGAGCCAAAAAGAATGATCTTCTATGGTTATCTCTGGTTATTGGCTCCATCTCTTCCAGACACAGTTCCAGTACCTCTTTAAGGTTCTCTTGAAGCTCATCAAGAGTCTCTGCCTGGGTATGGGCGCCGGGAATTCCAGGAACAATCGCCACATATAAACCTGTTTCTGGATCTTTTTCGATGTATGCTGTTAAAGTGGTCATTTGAAACCTCTATGATTATGATTGACTTATAGGTACTGATTTGTCTTATACTTTATTTCAGTCTCATAATCCTTGCAAGTTGAGAAATAAGTATCCAAAAAAATAATTAGATGATGTAATCGGCATGGATAATATTGGGGAGTGCCGGCGCAGGGTGGGTTATGATATATGGGCAGACGAGGGCGCATTTCGTGGGGCGCGGGATGGGGGGTGGGTAGAGGTATATTACGTTTTAGAGGCATTTATTTTATTCAAATATTTCATTTCAGGCGCAGGTTTCCATCAAAAAGTTACTATTTATTTCCCTTATATTTTGAATACAGTTCGGTAAATTCCTCCAAACTGATTTCCAGATCTTCCCTTATTATCTTGCGAAGAAGTCCTTTAGGGATATCCTTATTTCCATGAACCGGAACACTGGTAGCCCTTCCATCTTCTGATTTTAACCGTGAGTGAGAACCTTTAGTCCTTATGATCTGAAAGCCAAGATATTCTAAGAACTTGATAAGGTCTTTTCCTTTGATAACAGGAAGCTTAGGCATTCTGAGCAACTTCCATTTCTCTAAATCCTATGAACTTATTTAACTCTTCGACCTTCGTCTCTTCAAGGCACATATCTATAACTTCCTTTATATTCTCCAATGCCTCATCTATTGTTTCGCCGTAAGAATGGCAACCTTTGAATACAGGGCAACTTACTATATAATATCCGTCTTCATCGACCTCAATGATTATTGGCAGATGTAATTTTTCCATGCTATCATATTATGGCCTCCAATTATATCTACTTTTTTTATCTGAAAGGTAGCAAAAAATTCAATTTGATTTGATAATCAGAAATTTCATGCGCATAGGCTGCATTTTGGGATATGGCAGCCGATTTTCAATCGCGGGGAGCGTCGGCGCCGGGCTGGTTATATAGATGGGCAGACGGGGGCGTGTTTGCGGGGGTGGGGCGCGGCGAGCGTGGGGGTGGATGCTATTTTGCCTCTTGAGAATATGCGAAAAGGGTGATGTTTGAAGTGTGTTTTTATAATTTCAGCGTCGGTGATTATATATATAATGCATTTAAAATAGGAACTATGATGAAACAACCGCAAGATAAACAGATTCACTCTTCAATTGCTATGGCAAGATCAAAGGATTCTGATAGAAAATCAGAGTTGCAGGCAATAAATCGAATTCTTGATCGCAGGCATGAAGTGTTAGTGGAACTCAGTTAGTCTATTTTATGTGTTCGCTTATAAATTCCAGGCACAGTGAAAATACCTGGTTGTTGGGTTCTTTCAAGACGCTTATGGATCTTTCTTCATAAGTCCCATATTCCTGTAATCTTCTGTTGTAGAGTTCCTTTCGGAATTGGTAGGCTTCCGAAGCCTTATAATCGAAGCGGTAACTGTTCTTCTCCAAAAATCTTTCTGTTGCTGTCAAGGCTGTTCTATGGTTGGCGTCCGGGAAAGCTTGCAATAGAATTATATTTTTAAGATAATACGCCGCTATCTCTATGACCGTCCTGTTTTCAGGCGCAAGTCCGATCAACTTCTTTAATTCATTGATCTTAATTGGATAATCTTCGCTTCCGGTGTACTCTATTCGATGATCTATTAATGCTCTTATTTTTATCTGCTCGTTGATATCTAACAGATTTTCTAATGTGAGTAAGTTCATAGACATAATTGAGTGTCTTCATTTTTATCAGAAGATATATATCAAAATTTCCATTAGTTCCTATGGTTTCCTAAGTTCTTCTGATGCCAGACCCCTAATATGCACATATTGTGGAGCGCCAACGCCGGGCTGGTCATGATGTGTGGGCAGCCGGGGGCGCGTTTTCGGAGGGGGGACGGGGATATCGGGCGCGATATGTTTGGATGGGAGTCACCGACCTCGGGCTGAAGGCGCCGGGGCATCGGAAGGATGCTCATGGCCTTTTCGTTTCATTCGGCTTGCTTGGTTTTTATGTCCTATTCGCTAATTCTATAATTACTTTTGCTATTTTTTTATTAATTGGGAAAACAGCTTGATCAAAAATGGGAGGTTTTCTACGCCTATTACTGATTTCCGAAAATTTGACAGCTTTGTCTGGTTCCTTATCAGGATTTATTTTCCAGTTAAATTTAAGGGAGATGTAATATTCTGCATCTTCATCTCCATCAAAATCTTTTTTCTTATAATAATCAGTTGCCTCTCCGTAAGCTATTACACCGACACGATTATGATACAGAAATACGATGTTTCCTTTTTCAATGTTTGAAATCCTTTCTTTTCTATCGTAATATGCTGCTGCCTTTTTTTCTTTCAGCATTGCTTTATAAGCTTTTGAATCATATCTGCTATTTGTGTTAACGATGAAATACTGCTCTTGCATTGGCAATGAACATCCTCTTTGATTTTATTATATAAGTTTTCGTTTAAATAATTTGCTATTCAGTTTCATGCGATTTTTTATAGGTGCGTTTTATCCAAGTTTAAAAAAGGTTTTAGAATTCCTATCGCCCTATCCGAGCATAAGAAACGCATATAGTTTTCAGTCACCGGTATACCCCGTACGATGTACGCACCCTGTACACACCATTTTCCCCCCTCACTCCCTCTCCTTCACCAGCACATCCACCACCGAAGGATCAGCCAGCGTCGAAGTATCCCCCAGATCCTTAACATCCCCCGCAGCGATCTTCCTAAGTATCCTCCTCATTATCTTCCCAGACCTCGTCTTGGGCAGCGAATCAGCGAACTGAAGCTTCTCAGGCTTGGCGATGGGACCGATTGTCTTCCTGACGTGCTCGATAAGCTCTTTCTTGAGTTCTGCGGTCTTTTTCACACCCTCCTTGAGCGAGGCAAAAGCATAGATCGCCTCTCCTTTTATATCATGCGGATACCCTACCACCGCAGCCTCGGAAACAGCAGGATGGGACACAAGCGAACTCTCTATCTCAGCAGTCCCGAGCCTGTGACCTGAGACCTTTATCACATCATCTATTCTACCCATTATCCAGTAATAGCCATCCTCGTCCTTCCTCGCGCTGTCGCCTGTCTGGTAAAGTCCGGGGAATGCAGTGAAATACTTCTCTATAAATCTCTCATGGTTGCCATAGACCGTTCGCATCATGCCGGGCCAGGGCTTCTTTATCACAAGCTGCCCGCCCTCATTGACCGCAGCCTCTGTCCCGTCAGGTTTCACCACCATCGGCTCGATGCCAGGGAAAGGCAGCGTGACAGAGCCGGGTTTGAGCGGCGTGGCGCCGGGAAGCGGTGTTATCAGGATGCCTCCGGTCTCGGTCTGCCACCATGTATCCACTATCGGGCAGCGTTTGTTCCCGATCAGGTTGTAATACCACATCCATGCTTCAGGGTTAATGGGCTCACCTACAGAGCCAAGGAGCCTCAGGCTTGAGAGGTCTCTTCCTTTTGGCCACTGGTCGCCGCTTCGCTCAAGCGCCCGTATCGCAGTTGGCGCGGTATAGAAGATCGTCACTTTGTACTTTTCAATGATCTCCCAGAACCTGTCAGGTTTGGGATAATTGGGGACTCCTTCGAACATCACCTGTGTCGCGCCTGCTGCCAGCGGACCATAGACGATATAACTGTGACCCGTTACCCATCCTATGTCGGCTGTGCAGTAGAAGATATCCTCATCCCTGTAATCAAATATCCATTTGAAGGTCTGGAGCACAAAAAGCAGGTACCCGCCTGTGGTATGCAGCACGCCTTTGGGCTTGCCCGTGCTCCCGCTCGTATAAAGAATGTAAAGCGGGTCTTCGGCGTCCATCTCCTCAGGTTTGCATTCTCCCGGGACGTTCTTCATCTCTTCATGCCACCAGAGATCCCTTCCTTTTTTCATCGAAACTTTGCTTCCTGCGCGGTCATAAACGATAACGCTCTCCACAGAACTGTCTGCCAGCGCCCTGTCCACGTTCTCTTTCAGTGGAATTGTCTTTCCTGCCCTGAAACTTGCATCAGCCGTAATGACCATCTTGCAGGCACTGTCATTCACGCGTTCCTTAAGCGCATCTGCGCTGAATCCAGCGAACACCACATTATGGATCGCGCCTATCCTGGCGCACGCCAGCATGGATATTACAAGTTGCGGTATCATCGGGAGATATATCGCGATCCTGTCACCCTTTTTGACGCCTCTTTTTTTCAGGACGTTCGCGAACCTGCATACGTCATCATATAATTGTTTGTAGGTAAATGTGGCTGTATCCCCTCCGTCCCCTTCCCATTTGATGACAATCCTGTCGCCCCTTGTTGGAAGATGCCTGTCAAGGCAGTTATACGAAGCATTAAGTTTCCCCCCTTCGAACCATTTGCATATTGCCTTTTCAGGGTCCCAGTAATAGACATTTTTCCATTTCCTGGACCAGGAGATCTGGTCAGCCTTCTCTGCCCAGAAAGATGCCGGGTCGTTAATGGAACTTTTGTATATTTTCTTATATTCATCAAGATTTTTTATATAGGCTTTTGTTATAAAATCTTTTGAAGGATAAAATACCCGCTTTTCTTCAAGTAATGATTCAATAGTTGTTTCTACCATCCAGGCTCACCTTGTATGATATTAATAATTATCAAAGGATATATAAGTTATCTTGCCACAAGCACCGTACACCTGGCTTTCTTCACCACAGCCAGAGCCACGCTTCCGAGTTCAGGATTTATCTCGGATTCTCCCTTTCCTCCAAGGACGATAGTATGCACCTTGTACTTGTCCGCTGCATCGAGTATAGCCCGCGCTATCGTATCAGCCATTGCGCCTATCTGAGGCATGCGCTGCATGCTTACTCCTACCAGCAGTTTGTTGACTTCCACGCCCATCTTTTCCCCCTCCTCTACAACGCGGTTCAGCGTCTTCTCGCCCTTCGCTATGCGCTCCTCGCGTTCCGAGTCTTTGCTGCCCACGGCTATATAGATAGCCGCCATGCGAATATTATATGACCGAGCGATCTTCATGGCTGCCATTTCCGCTTTTCTTGCATATTCCGAATCATCCGTAGCTACAAGTATCTCATATTTTGTCATGCCTTTACCTCCGATTTCCTTATTTTTTGCTCGAGCTTATCAACAGCCACCATCAGACCAAATATCACTGCCTGCGGTCTCGGGGGACATCCAGGAATATACACATCCACAGGCATAAACCTGTCTACACCGCCGCCGCTGGCATATGTTTCTCCGAATATGCCTCCATTGCAAGCGCATGATCCCATTGCTGCCACAAGTTTTGGCTCAGGGGTAGCATTATAGGTCTTAAGCAGTGCAAGTTCCATGTTCCGGGTCACTGGTCCGGTTACCAGAAGCATATCGGCGTGCCGCGGCGAAGCAACGATATGGATACCGAAGCGTTCCATGTCGTATATCGGGTTTGAAAGCGCCGTGACTTCGACCTCGCAGGCATTGCACGAACCAGCATCCACTTCCCGAATGGAAAGCGAGCGACCGAAGAGACCTTTTACCTTCCTGTTGAGGCGCTGCCCCATTATTTCTATCTCATCCTCGACCGTCATGCCGTCCTCCGGATAATTGTGAGAAGGTCGTCCTTTGTCTTTGATGCAAGTTCATATTCCTGGGTGAGAATGATGGCGCTGTGGGGACAGACCTCTTCGCATCTGCCGCAGAAAATGCAGCCGCAGATCGAAAACGTAAGCGATTTTTCTCCCTGCTCCTTCGTGAGCCATATCACGCCGGGCGGGCATACTCTCGCGCATTCGCCGCAGAATTCGCATTTATCGGGTGAAAGTTCCGGTTTTCCGCGAGATCCAGGAGGTGCAATATCCGGTCTTTTGGGATATTTTGTTGTCACCGTTCCTGTTTTGAGGGTTTTAATAATAATATCGAACATTATGTCACCTACATATCGTTGCCTGAATATGATAAACTCAGGCTCTTGTTAATTATCGGGAAATCCGGAACGATGTTGTCAAGCACTGCATATTCGATCGCAAGCCAGTTGCAGAATGACGGGTCGCGCACCTTGCATCGTTCGATCCTGCCATTAGAAATCCGGATCCAGTAAAGAGTTTCTCCTCTGGGCGCTTCTGAATATCCCAGGGCGCAGCCGTCAGGGATCTTTTTTGATTCTGTCCTGATCTCGCCTTCAGGGAGACGGGACAGCGCCTGCCGGATGAGCGCAATTGATTCATAGACTTCATCCGCCCGCACCCGCGTCCTTGCATTCACATCCCCGGTCTTCAATACCGGCACCTTGAATTCAAGGTCGGCATAGGCTGCATACGGATGGTCGCGCCTTACATCGCTGTCCATTCCCGATGCGCGTCCCACAGGTCCCACGACATGCAGTCCTTTTGCTATCTCGCCCGTGATGCGCCCTGTAGTCTCTATCCTGTCAGCAAAGGATGGCGAATTGAACAGAAGTTCCATGAGTTCTTTGAAATCCTTATGCATCAGTTCAAGTTCTTTCAATATCAGATCCTTCTTATCGCCTATGTCGCGCCTCACTCCGCCTGTGGCGTTCATGCCGCGAAGCAGCCTGCTTCCTGTCACTTTTTCATTTAACTGCATTACCTGTTCTTTCAATCTGTTGGCATGCGCCGCCCCGAATGCATAAGCCACATCTGTAGCTATCCCTGCGATATCGCCAATATGGTTGTACATCCTCTCAAGTTCAAGAAGGATGGTGCGTATGTATTTAGCCCGCGGAGGAATATCGACACCTGCGATCTTCTCGATTGCCTGGCAGAAAGCAACCGCATGTGCTGCCGAGTTGTCGCCCGATACCCTCTCTGCAAGGAACACCGCCTTATCGAGGCTCATGCTCTCGAACAATTTTTCCACGCCTTTGTGTGTATAGAAATGCCTGATCTCAAGGTTAAGTATCGGCTCGCCAGCCACGCTGAACCTGAAATGCCCTGGCTCGATAACTCCGGCATGAACGGGTCCTACTGGTATTTCATATACCCCTTCACCCTCCACTCTTCGATATGTATATTCTCCTTTCATGCGACCCGGTTTTGTGCTTATATCAAAGTCCTTTCGCAGGGGGTAAAGCCCTTCAGGCCAGTCTTCAAAATTGATGAGCCGTCTGGGGTCCGGGTGACCTTCCGGGATAAGCCCGAACATGTCCTGTATCTCGCGCTCATACCAGTTCGCTGCCGGGATCTTATGCGTGAGCGTTGCGAACCGGAGAGAGGTTTCTTCCACCTTTATTTTTATTATAATGAATGTATCGCCTTTGCATGAGAATATGTAATGTATCTTGAAACATCTGTCTTTTGCTCTTTCGTCTGTTGCAAATATTGAAATAAGAGGGAAATCAAGCGTGTGATACAGGTAGTCGCAGATGCGTACCGCAGCATCCTTCTTTACTGTGAGATAGGTCTCATTATTTGTACCTGTTTCATCAATAATAAGGTTCCCGAATTCTTTTCTTATTGATTCGATATATTCTGTCATTCTATCATCTCACGATCTCAACAACTCTCATGATCATATCGTAGAACGGCGGTGGAATGTAGACCCCGAGCACGATAACAAATATCATCAATATGCCCATGGCGAACAGCGTCCATCTGCCCATATCTCCTTTTTCAACACCCGGTTTTGGAGTCCCGAAAGCCATCCTGCTTACGTTGTTGAAAAATCCTGCGAATATCATTATTATGAAAAGAAGGAACAGGACTGCAGCTACGATATGTCCCTGTGAAAAACCAGATGCAAGTATGGTAAATTCACTGATAAATATGGAAAACGGGGGAGAACCTGTGATAGCAAGCGTCCCGATCACGAACATGGCGCCGGTGACAGGCATTGTTTTCACCACACCGCTCACGTTGAATATCTCTTTCGTGTTGTGCTTAAGAAGTATGTTCCCGGCCCCGAAAAACATCAGGGACTTTGTCATGGCATGGTTGAACATATGAAGAATTGCCCCGAATATTCCAAACGTGCCGCCAAATCCGATTCCAAGCGCGATTATTCCCATATGCTCCACGCTTGAGTAGGCAAGAAGGCGTTTATAATCCTCCTGCAAGAGTATGAACGGCACTGCTATACCAAGCGACAGGAGCCCAAATATGATAAGCAGGTTGCTTGTGAAAGCCTCGCCCGTTGATTTTGCGGCGATGGTTTGGAACCGTATGATGCCGTACATGGCGCAGTTGAGAAGCACTCCCGAAAGAAGCGCGCTCACGGGAGTGGGTGCTTCGCTGTGTGCATCGGGGAGCCATGTGTGCATGGGAGCAAGACCTGCTTTTGTGCCGTAGCCGATAAGGATAAAG
This sequence comes from Methanobacteriota archaeon, assembly GCA_043729865.1. Classification (GTDB taxonomy): domain Archaea; phylum Halobacteriota; class Methanosarcinia; order Methanosarcinales; family Methanoperedenaceae; genus Methanoperedens. Next base: position 6,183 of record JAYTKX010000133.1, on the reverse strand, counting down.
ATGAAAGCGAGTTTCATTATGGTGGGGTCGAACTGGTCTGCCACAGCGATAAGTGATGTCCAGTTGAGCGCATCCCCGGTCTCGCCAAGGATGTTTACTGCTGCATAGTATGTCAGTATCGTCCCGAACAGCGCAAAGGTGATACCGACCGTACAGATGATCATATATTTCCATGCCGCTTCAACAGAGGATTTTCTTGAATAAAGTATCATCAGGAGCGCGGAGACAAGCGTTGTCATCTCTATCGCTATCCAGAGACCAAGATTGTTCGTCACTCCCACCAGCAGCATGGTGAACATGAAGATATGGAACAGGGAATAATACATTCTCAATTTCTTCAGGTCAATGATCTCGTGCTCAAGTTCGTGCCCCATGTACCCTACCGAGTAAAGCGATGCAACAAAGCCCACTATGGATACGATGAGCACGATAAATGCGCTGAAGGCGTCTGCGAAAAGGGCGTTCTGCCATGTGACAATGACGTCGTGTCTGTAAACCTCAACTACAAGTACAAGACCCAGGAAAAGGGTGATAATTGAACCCAGTATGCTTATTGTTTCTACCTGTTTTCTTGTTCGTGTGAAAAAGCATAATATGCTGGTGAGAAGCGGTGCAAGAAGAAGATATTCTATCATGGTATCAACCTATCAACGTTTTGAGCATATCGGTATCTATCGTCTCGAAGGTCTTGTTTATCCTGAAAATGATGATGCCCATTATCAGCACGCCTATCAGCACATCGAAGAATATTCCCAGTTCGACCAGCAGTGGCATGCCGTGGGTGAGCGATATCGCCCCGAGGAAAAGCCCGTTCTCCATAATAAGTATCCCCAGCATCTGCATTATGGCTTTCTTGCGGCTTATCATGATGAAAAGCCCTATTGAGACGAGGGACATGGATGCGGAAAGCGCAAAACCAGAAAGCTCTGTTATTACGTTTATCGACCTGATGAGATAATAGGAAATAACAACAAGGATGCCGCCTATTATAAGCGAATGCGAAATGCTGACATAGAGCGCTACCTCTCTTTTGACCTTGATCTCGCGGATGATATATATGAAAATATAAGGTATCAGCATTGCTTTTATCGCAAGCGTAAGGATGGCGACTATATAGATGTCTATTTTTCCTGTTGAGAATGCCACGACCCCTGCAACGCATGCCAGGAAAAATGACTGGATGCCAAAAGCCCGCACGCAGGAATAAAGCCGGGTGGAGCCGAGTATCAGGAACGTGGAAACCAGGATGAGCGCTATGAGAAGCTGCATTACACCTGAACTGAAAACGAGTTCTGCCATATTTTATCCTCCTTTTACGATAATGAATGAGACAAGAGACAGGAATGAGAGCATGAGTGATATGGATAAGAGGTCGGGCAGCCTGAACAATCTCCATTTGGCTGTCGATATCTCAACCATTGCCATAAGGACTCCAAGGACTGCGATCTTGACGATGAAAACGATAAGGGCGATGGCAATTCCCGATGCGTTCATGGTTGTGGCGATACCCCAGGGGAAAAAGATGTTTGTAAGCAGCGAAAATACGAGCAGTTGTTTAACCATCGCTCCGAGTTCAACAATCGCCAGTTGTTTCCCTGAGTATTCGAGTATCATGGCTTCATGTATCATTGTGAGTTCAAGATGTGTGGCGGGATTGTCAACCGGGATCCTCCCGGTCTCTGCTATCGCTATGATAAAAAGTGCAACGAACGCAAGAAGTTGGTATGGCGAGACTGCTGAAAGCCCCATTGATGAAACGGTCTGCGAGATAAGACTTAGGTTTGTCGAGCCCACATTGAGCGCAACAGCGAATATGGAAAGCATGAGGGCTGGTTCGACCATTGAGGCGACGAACATCTCCCTGCTCCCTCCCATGCCGCCGAAAGAACTGCCGGCATCAAGGGAAGCAAGCGCAGTAAAGAACCGCGCCAGCGCAAAAAGGTAAACCACCAGTATCAGATCGCCTGCGAATGAAAATGGCATGTCTGAAATAAAAACCGGTACAATGAGCCCTGCCGTCAGCACGGATGCCAACGAGATGACCGGCGCTGCATGGAATATCCATGACACGTTTTCAGATACCACGGAATCTTTGTGCAGTAGTTTTGCGATATCGTAGTATGGCTGGAATACGGATGCGCCCTTTCGTATCTGGAAGAACGCTTTTATCTTCTTGATGATACCGCTAAGAAGAGGCGCCAGCGCCAGGATAACGATTATCTGAATAATCGATATTAATATCTGTGATAGCATCAGCTTCCTCCTAATATTATGAACAGCATCAATATTACCATTGTCCCGAAGATATAAGCAAGATACGCGTGAATGCTTCCGGTCTGTATGTGCCTGGCAGTCCTTGATATGTCAAGTATCATATCTGTCACAGGTGAATAGATGTATCGCTCGAATATCTGTTCTATGTGTAACTCGAACTTGAAAGACTCTTTGATGAGCGGGGAGACGGTGTAGGATGCTCGCAGTTCTCTTGCAGGGCGGAATATGTTCTTGAACCACATCTGTACTGGTTTCGAGAAGGCACAGGCAGTATACTCGTTCCGTGCAGTTGAAACGGGCTGTCCGCATCCCCATGTTTCATAGACCCGGTGCGTTCCTCTGGTCTTGATGAACCCGATGACATACGGTATTGAAATAAATAACAAAATCATTGACAGGATTATTGGCGTTGACAGGGATATCGCGGTCGAGGGCATGCCTACGGTTCCCAGGAACCCGAACGAAAAGGATTGATCGAATGCGCCTGCCCCGGTAAACTCTTTTACGATCCTGTCAAGGAACGGGAGTACATAGACCGGTAAAATCCCAAGCAAGATCGATAGCAGCGCAAATATCCCCATTCCGATAAGCATGGGTTTGTTGGCTTCTTTTGCATGTTCGGCATGCTCGCTTCTGGGAAGAGCCAGGAACCCTATACCAAAGGTCTTAAGGAAGCAGAAAGCAGCGAGTGCGCCCGTGAGAGCAAGCGCCGCCGCGCCAACAGGGAGCGCTATCCTGATCATTGGATCAGTTGAACTGAAACTGAAGAGCAGTGACTGGAGGAGCAGCCATTCGCTTACGAAGCCGCTAAACGGCGGCAGCGCTGAAATGGACAGCACGCCGATAAGGAAAAGGAACGCCATTACAGGCATCTTTTTGATAATCCCTCCCAGCTCTTCGATATTCTTTGTGTGGGTTGAAAATAATATTGAGCCTGCGCCCATGAATAATAATCCTTTGAATATGGAATGGTTGAGCAGGTGATAAAGCGCTGCGATCGCAGCGATGGCTGAAAGTGCCGGGCTTCCTGATGCAAGGAATATCATTGATGCGCCGATGCCAAGAAGAATGATGCCGATGTTCTCAATGCTGCTGAATGCAAGCATCCGTTTTATGTCAGGCTCAACTACAGCATACATTATCCCGGTCAATGCCGATATTGCGCCAAGCGCGAACACGAGGAATCCCCACCATAAGACGCCTGCGCCCAGGAAATCAAAGAAGACGCGGATGAACATGTATATCGCGGTCTTTATCATGACGCCTGACATTAGCGCGGAAACGTTGCTCGGCGCAGCAGGATGGGCGTAGGGGAGCCAGATATGCAGCGGTACGATGCCTGCTTTTGCCCCGAAACCGATGAGAGCAAACAGGAACGCCAGGTCTTTCAGGAGGGGCGGCATTGTCGAACCATAAGCAGAGAAACTCTCAAAACTGAAATTTCCGCTTGCTCCTGCAAGGATAAGGAATGAAAGAAGAATGAACCCTGTCCCGATGTGTGTCATGACTATATAGATAAATCCGGCTTTCCTTGTCTCTGGTTTTTCATGCTCGAAGATCACAAGGAAATAAGATATCACTGACATCAATTCCCAGACTATCAGGAACATTATGGCATTGTTCGCCGAGACAACAAGGATCATTGAAAGAATGAATATATTGTAAAGGAAACCCAGGTAACCGATGTTCTTTTTCCCGTAGTATTCCCGCATATATCCCGTTGAATATATAGAAACTGCGAATACCGCAACAGATATCACAAGGATAAAGAATGCCGAGAGCCTGTCAACAAAAAAGCCGAACTTCAAAAAGGAGGAGCCTGAAATAGATAACGAAAAAGTTTCGCCGAAAATCACTGATAATGAAAAAATGATCCCGAAAACGGATGCTATTGCCGCGCTAAGGAAGGAAATATAAGTGGAAAGCCTGTCTTTTTTATTGAAAACGATGGAGAGTATTGCACCGATCAGAAAAAAGATGATAAGTCCGTAAAATAGATTATTATAGATCATAGACCTCAAAAAAAAATATTGAATTTATCGCCCTTCGAATTTAATTGCAGACTCAGTTGATGTCAGAATATTGAATCCCAGCTTTTATATAATTTTATAATTAACAACTGAGGCTCTTATTACCAGTGTTTTTGTATTTAAGGTTAACCTGTACACGGAATGAAACTTTATATGTATAAACATCCTAATATGATTACTAACGTCATTACGGGATTAACGATCTGAAAGTGAAAGATATATCATGAAAACCAGAAATAGAAATCAAGAAGCAAATCCAAAACATCAGAAGCAGCTTCATGAAAAGAAAAGACAGAATTTCCTCTGGAAACAAAGGAATATAAGTAATAAATATGAAGTAAAGAAAAGAATAGCTTTTAAGAATTACGCTACCGGAAGTATAACGGCTTATAACGCAGAGATAGAAAAAAAAGTAGGTTTCGGACTGCTCGATGAAGAGAAAGCAGATATAATGAAAGAAGAATTCTCACACAAGATGGGTATTTTTATTCAAATGTGGTCTGAGGATGGAGAGAAAGGGTTGAAAGAAAAGATCGCAGAATTACTCTCAACAAAAGAAGAGACTGAACCTGAAGAAGAGGATGTAATGAAATATATAAAAACAAAATGTTGAGGCACAACAATGACCATACCACACATCGCCATCCCCAGAAATAAACTCACAGAATTCTGCAGAAAGTGGAAAATACGGGAATTCGCCCTTTTCGGGTCAGTGCTCCGCGATGATTTCCGTCCGGACAGCGACATTGATGTTCTCGTGACGTTCAGCGACGATGCAAAGCATACACTGTTCAGGCTGCTTATCCTCAGATTCCATGGAGTGATTTGATCAGTATGCGCAATGTTATGATACATGAATATGATGATATTGACATCGGGATTGTGTGGGAAACTGTAAGAAATGATCTTCCTCTGCTTGTTGATTCCCTGGAAAATATACTTGAAACTACCTAAGACGGAGAACGTCGATATGATCCATGATATATCTAATAAGTGATTGGTGGTAAAATGTCCCTTGAAAAAGAAGTTGAAATAAAGTGTCCGCCCCTCAGGCACACACATCCCATCATGGTAAGCGATCGCCTGCGCCTCTGCATCTGAAAGCGGGACATACTGCAAAACAAGCTGCGTACACCTATAAATTCCAGATTATTCAAACATAAATTTTTCAGAAATCTCATCCAGGATTTCATCAATAGTCATTTCTTTTGACTCATGCACTCCATCTTTATCGTGTACATGATATGGAAAAGTAGATAATTCCCTGTGATGAATTCATCATCGATCTCAATATCCCTTACAAGAGGTGATGCAGTTAAGGTGGCTTTGAGGTCTGCAAGAAAATTCTCAAGCATGAACTATACTTTAACCTTCTTGATTTCACGTTTCAGCATTCATTACTTATTAATGAATAAGCTTTCATCTTTATAAAGTTTCCTTTTCTTATTTTTCCCTGTTTTCGCCTCTTCCCCATATGCAGCTTCCATGGCGCGCCTGCTGATCTCTTCGTAATACCCGCCCATTTTTTTATTGAAATTATCTTTGCTATCCCAGAATTGTGGTGTTCCCAGTCGTTTTATAATTGCTGCAGACACATCGGGCGGGGATATATTCACAGAAAAAGACCCAATTTCCTCTCCCGACCAGAAACCATCGATGGATATAGATACTTCTTTTTGTTCCCCCGCCATGCCGGTCGGAGACGCTTCTAATTCAGGGGCGTTTTCAGTGCCTGCGGCGCGCTTGTTGCGAAGCGACGCAGTAATTTCATCATTTGTTCTTCCACGAAGTTTGAAAAGCATGAAAGGATCGCGGTCAAACTCCTCCGCCAGAATATAATAGACCGCAGCAATGTGCTTGCATGGATTGGCGCTGTCAG
>JAYTKX010000132.1:0-3838 GCA_043729865.1 Methanobacteriota archaeon | reverse complement strand
CTTCTTGGGGCTGAGATCATCGTGGTGCACGGAGAAACAATAGTTGAACCGGTTCCCGAAGGTACGAACCATGCTGCTGTAACCCTTGATATTGATATCCTGGCTCATCCGGGGCTTATCACAGCAGAGGATGCGGAACTTGCAAGGGATAATGAAATCGCCCTTGAAATAACTTCCCGGAGCGGGCACAACCGCACAAACGGTCATGTGGCGCGTGTTGCCCGGGAGGCGGGGGCAGCTCTTATCGTAAATACCGATACCCATGCACCTTCTGATCTGCTCACTGATGAGATGGCTTTCAAGGTCGCACTGGGGGCAGGTCTTGATGAAAAAAATGCACGCAAAGCCACGCTCTCGCAACCTTTAAGACTGATAAAAAACATATAAATAAATGTTTTTCGAAATGTATATATAGGGGGTGTTGTATGTATAGCTTACCTTTTTAGAGGTCGAAAATTGAAACGATTGGGAGAAATACTTCACATCCTGGACAACCATTTGATAGTGCGCGTCGATAACACGCTTGAGCATAGCGTTTTTCGCGAGAATCTATTAGTTGTGACCAGAAAAATGAAGAGAATAGGAAAGATCAAGGAGATCTTCGGTCCTGTGAACGCTCCTTACATTTCGATCAAAATGTTCAAAGATATCAATTCCTCTGAGATCAAAGGTCTGAAAAATGAAAGAGTCTATTTACAATAATTTATTAGGAAGGATCCCTGAATGATAGAGAAAGAAAAAGTCAAAGAAATTGTCAGTGAAAAGTCGGAACGCGAGAAAATAAAAGAGGGCATACGGAACAAGAAAGAAAAACAGAAGCTGGGGCAGTTCGAAAAAGCCACCATTGAGTGCCCTGAATGCAAGAGCCATACCCTTGTGCACGACTATGAACGCGCGGAGCTTGTATGCAATGAATGCGGTCTTGTTGTCGATGATGAATTCATAGACCAGGGACCTGAATGGCGGGCTTTTGACCATGACCAGAGAATGAAGCGTTCCCGTGTGGGCGCCCCGATGACCTATACCATACACGATAAAGGTCTATCAACTATGATCGACTGGCGCAACAGGGACTCGTACGGCAAATCCATATCATCCAAGAGCAGGGCGCAGCTATATCGCCTCCGAAAATGGCAGCGCCGCATCCGCGTTAGCAATGCGACTGAAAGGAATCTTGCTTTTGCCCTTTCAGAACTTGACAGAATGGCGTCAGCTCTTGGTTTATCAAGGAACGTGAGGGAGACAGCGGCTGTTGTGTACCGCAAAGCCGTGGAGAAAAACCTCATCAGGGGACGGAGTATTGAAGGCGTGGCAGCCGCCGCGCTGTATGCCTCATGCAGGCAGTGCAATGTTCCACGCACGCTGGATGAGATCGGCGAAGTCTCAAGAGTGAGCAGGAAGGAAATTGGAAGGACTTACAGGTTCATCTCAAGGGAACTCGGTCTCAAGTTGATACCCACATCCCCTATCGACTATGTACCCCGCTTCTGCTCAGGATTGACCCTGCGCGGCGAGGTGCAGTCAAAAGCGGTGGAGATCCTCAGGCAGGCATCGGAAAAGGAACTCACAAGCGGCAGAGGTCCGACTGGTGTGGCTGCAGCAGCCATTTACATCGCATCCATCCTTTGCGGAGACAGGAGGACGCAGCGCGAGGTCGCCGAGGTCGCAGGCATCACTGAAGTGACCATACGCAACAGGTATAAAGAACTGGCTGAAGAACTGGATATCGAGATCATACTTTAATGTACGTCAAAGATTCCATCATAGAAGCCCGGATAGAAAAAGACCTGAAAAAAGAGCAACTGAAAGGCAGGATCAAAGAAATCGAGCGGCAGCTCAGCGCTAAACGTGACAGCAGGCTGAGTGAGCGTTTGAAAAAACTGGAGGGGGAGTTAAAACTCCTCCAGGATTGATTCTTATTCACGTATAACATGCATACATTTGATAAAATGTATCTTATCTCCGATACACATTTCAACCTTGCATAAATCGGTTGTATGACCTGATAGACAGGAGTGGTCATTTTTACACCGGTCCGTATTCTTTATGATGTCATCATTTATTTCCAGGTCATTTTTTTGAGCCATTTTTCTCAACCAATCCCCTGACGTTTTTAGTGATTTGTATATTGCTTAATGGCTAAATATAGTTTCCCATCTAACTTTATTATATCCCGAACACCCTCACTACCGTAGCTTCCCTTACCGCATGTTCCGCGCTGCACGTTGAGACCGCATCCATGCTTTTCCAAATGTCATGCGTTTTCAGTCTGTTTATTAATAATATACTCTTTTTGCTTCTCAAGAAGCGCAAGTTGCGTTTGGGTGTTCTTAATTTCATATTTTTTTATTTTTAACCTATATTTTTCTTCTGATTTTTTATCGATCTTATCTGAAGCTGATAGAGGCCAAAATTCATCCAAATTTTCAGTAAAGAAATAATCGCTGCGATATTTTAATATATTCTCACTAAGCCTCTCATTATATAACCTATTTTCAATAAATGAAACGTTGATAGGGTCAATTTCAATTCCAAGAGAATTCCGTTGTAATTGCTTAGCTACAACAAGTGTTGTTCCTGTACCGGCAAAGGGATCAAAAACCAGATCTCCAACGTTTGAAGAAGAAAGGATTATCCTGGTAAGTAATTGAACAGGTGACTGCTGTTTATGCAAACGATCTCCATTATCCAATCGCAAAGGTTCGTCTCCCGCAAAATAACCTGAAGTAAGCTCTCTGATATCATCCCAGACATCTGTTACGAACATACCATTTGGTCTTTCATATTTCTCTGTTACTAATAATGGTGGATCAATCCGTAATTTATTGAATACCCTTGGTGTTTTACCTTTTGTGGCAAATGCTATTATTTGATAATGTTTGCCAAAACGGGCTTCGCATGGGACAGCTGAAGTTTTTTTCTTCCAGACTATCAAATTTTGGAATACCCAACCAGTTGATAGCAGCGTTTCCAGCACAAATTGAGCGTTTTTCTCTCTTTGCATGAAATAAATGGTGCCGCCATCGGATGTGCGTTCATAAATCAATTTGCAGACCCTTTTCATCCAGTTCCAATATTCCGATGTTGACATCTCATCGTTATGGATATTATATTCTTTACCCTGATTAAACGGAGGATCAAGGAAAGTCAGGTCAAACCTTTCATATGATGCTGTCTTAAGGAACTGTTCGCAATCGCCCTGAATTATTTCACATCTCATATTACCACCCTCACCTAAGTAATGAATCTAATTTGATTTTATAAAAGTCGCCTGCTCTCTCAATTAGATTTTTATCCAATTGATTATCAAAATGAATTATTTGTATATACATCCTTCTATTGAGGTGCATAATACATATAACAGAGTTATGAATTTCTTTATATCCCGTACACTCTTACTGCCATTACCTCACGGAGCACCTGTTCCGCGCTCCTTGACGAAACTGTATCCATACTTTTCATGATGATGGGATAATCGTACCCTTCAAGTATCATCCTTATAAGTTTTCCCTCCCCGCCTGCCATAATGTATTGTATATCCCTGTGTTTCCCGATCAATGTATCAAGCGCCGCTCTCACCTTATCCGCATGATGCTTTATGTCCTCCTCCACAAGGCTCTGGAAGCGTTTCTGGCTCCAGCCGCCTTTTGAGTGCTTCCCCATCACGCTGCTGCGTATTACATCATGTTCAGTAAACGAGTCGTCCTCCACTAAACCGATGAACGTTTCACCTGCATGGGCGTTAATGACAAGCATTTTATCGCTCTTGAAATTGTTTTCCAACGGCTCCAGATCAAAACGCCGCTCAAGTGAGTATTTTGATTGCAGGATCGGAAAA
>JAYTKX010000131.1:0-72914 GCA_043729865.1 Methanobacteriota archaeon | reverse complement strand
GATCTGCGTTCATCTGCGTTTATCTGCGGTTCTGTTCTCATTGAATGATTTTCTTTATTTGATATTGATGGCATTGGTATTATAAGTTTATCTTTAATTTGAATTTGTGGTTGACCGGGGGATGCAGAAGCGCCAGAAATGAATTTAATGATGTTTATAAATATAGATATGATTCGAAGCACACCTTAAATGCCCGTCTACTTTTAGGGAAGCACTCCAAAATGCTAGTTATTCTTCCAATCATTTAGTTAAAACGTATTCTTAGTACACTTCCCTATGTGTTCCAATATCTATCAGCAGGATTTTCTTTTTTTCTTTATCTACAAATTCAAAAACCAGCCTCTGCTCATAATTTATCCTCATTGCCCAAGTTCCTTTTAAGACTCCACTTAAGCGATGTGTTTTTAAAAATGGATGAAAAGGATTAGATACGAATAATTCCAGTTTATCTCGGAATTGCTCCTTTAGATCAGGGTGTTTCTGGCTCCACTTTTTAAAGATTCGCTTGAACTTATCATCCCATATGAGTTCAATCATTCAAGTCTTTCCATAGATCCTTGAAATTTCCTCTCTTAACGTTTCCATCTTTGTAAGCCTTTTCAGACTCTTTTATCCTTATGGATATTTCTTTTCTTTTGTCCTCTACGAGCCTTTTAGAAAGAATATCTAATAGATACTCCCTGTCGTCAATATCTAAATGTTCTGTTTCATCAAGAACCTTATCAAAGGTAATTACTTTGCTTTTCATTTTACCTTTATATTTCTTGGTGACTTACTATTTAAGTCTATTCACTGTTCCACTCGCATGGTATTTCAAATACCTAATTCGAATTCCCGTATGCAATCTGTTCTCCATGCCGCAATAATACTGCCTTTTTACAAAATCTCCTTACAGAATTCATATCATGTGACACAAACACTATCGTCTTCCTCTCCTCGCTGCCGTTCTCTCCGATGATGCCTATGGCTTCGCCCTTCTTAACTGTGAAATTGATGTTTTTCAGGGCTTCGAACTCTTCATATCCCTTCTTGCCGTCGAATAAACCGGAAAGATGCTCGAAAAGTGTGGTCTTTCGCTCGTGGGGGATCCTGAAGGTCTTGGATACATTTTGGATAACTATTGCGTCTTTTGGCATTGTATATCTGCGTTCATCTGCGTTTATCTGCGGTTCGGTTTTTACTAATGACATTTTTTGTATTTGATATTGATGGCATGGGTATTATAAGTTTATCTTTGATTATATCAGGCACACGGATAGCACGGATTGGAACAGAAAAGCGGTTATTAATTTACCATGTTTTTCAAATTTGGTGATACGATCTGTCTTACGAAGAATGATGCCATGGCTAACTTCGAAGGAATATCACCTTTATTTGCCACATTGGTTCTTGGAATAAAACTGCTCTATGATAAAGGTGGTTTTTTTGAAAAAGAGTTCAAGAAACTTACAAATAAAATTAGAGAAACAAAAATAAAGTATTACGAAGGAGATAAACTTTGGGACCTCCAAAAGATATGTTCAGAGATTTCGCTTTAGCATTTTGGAAGACAGCTAGAGACGATCGTCTTCATTAACCCGTCCCTGAGATCGATCTCAGGCTGCCACCCAAGCTTCTTTAATCTCGAAACATCCGCGCACATTCTTGGAATATCGACAGCATTTGAGCGCCGCCGTGACTCTATGGAAACATATTTTTTTGCATGATCTATAATATTAATAACGGTCTCCACGACCTCATTTATACTTGTTTCTCTGCCGGAACCTAAGTTATATATCCCATCCCCATGTTCCGCAACGGTGAGCATCCCATTGATCGCATCTGTGATATATAAAAGGTCCCGCGTCGGGGTGAGGTTCCCAAGTTCGATGGTGTCTTTTTCTTGTGCCTGTTTAATGATCGACGGGATAATGAAATCCTCAGACTGCCCTCTGCCGAACATATTGAACGGTCTGATAATTGCGGTCTTCAATCCATAATTCAGATCATAAGCATTAACAAGCATCTCGGCAGAGGCTTTGCTTGCAGCATAGGGTTCTATCGGGCTGACCGGGTGTTTCTCATCCATGGGGAGATATTGCGGTACCCCGTACACATGGGACGAACTGATGTATACAAATTTTCCGATCGTGTTTTTTCGTGCCTCCTCAAGCAAATTCAATGTTCCTGTCGCATTTATCTCGAATGTTTCCCTGGGATGCGCTATCGCATAATTCACATTGGAGACCGCAGCAAGATGGAACACGATATCGATATCTTTCAGGATATTCTGCAGCGAGCCGGGATCGATAATATTTCCTCGCACCAGGGTTATCTCATCTTCAAGACCTGTGAGATTTCTGGCTTTATCCATCGTAAGTACTTTGACCCGTGCTTTTCTATCAAGCAATTCCCTTACAAGATAGGGACCCACGAACCCTGTAGCCCCTGTGAGCAGAACTTTCTTATTTTGCCAGCTTTCTTTTATCTTCATATCTCTTTAGATCTTCTCTGACCATCATTCTTACGAGTTCTTCAAAGGTAACTTCAGGTTCCCAGCCCAAGACACGCCGTGCTTTGGAAGCGTCCCCTAGCAGCAGGTTTACCTCAGCCGGACGGATGAATTTCTGATCCACAACAACATATTTCTTCCAGTCAAGACCCGCCTCACGGAAAGCAAGCTCGGCAAACTCACCCACAGAATGCGTTCTCCCGGTTGCGACCACATAATCATCTGGTTCTTTTTGCTGCAGCATCAACCACATTGCTTTGACATAGTCGCCTGCATAGCCCCAGTCGCGTTTGGCGTCAAGGTTGCCAAGACGCAGTTCATTTGCCATGCCGTGATACATTCGCGCCACGCCATCTGTTATTTTTCTTGTCACGAACTCGATTCCGCGCCTGGGTGATTCATGATTGAATAATATTCCATTGGATGCATGCATCCCGTAACTTTCCCTGTAGTTGATGCATGCCCAGTGTGCATATACCTTGGCAAAGCCGTATGGGCTGCGTGGATAGAACCTTGTATTCTCATTCTGCGGGGTTTCATTGACTTTCCCGAACATCTCGCTTGATGAAGCCTGGTAAAAATGAGCATCCGGGCACACATAGCGTACTCCTTCAAGTATCCGGACCGCGCCAAGACCGGTCACATCGCCCGTAAGAACTGGCTGGTTCCAGGAGGTTGCTACAAATGATTGCGCTGCAAGATTGTAAACCTCGGTTGGCTGCGACTCTTTCAGGGCGTTATTTATTGAGGATTGGTCCGTTAAGTCGCCTTCTATCAATTCGATCTTATCCAGGATATGTTCTATCCTTGAAAGATTAGGGGTGCTAAGACGTCTGATCATGCCGTATATCCTGTATCCTTTCTCAATCAATAATTCTGCCAGATAAGAGCCGTCCTGCCCTGTAATTCCTGTTATTAGAGCTGATTTTGTCATGTTGATTATCTTATCCTTAATTTATATGCATAAAAAGTAATCTCTCAAAACTGTTAGTATCTAAATATAAGACTATCACATCTCCTCCGCAAATCCTGGCTCAAGCTTCTGGAATATCAGGTATCCCACCACAAGCAAAGAAACAGCTGCCATTGTAATGTATATCCAGTCAAATATAACAGGCGTCGCCGAATAAATAACAGATCCTCTCAGCATATCTATAATGCGGGTCATGGGATTGAGCCGGATCAACCAGACATAATTTTCAGGGATTATGGATATCGGATATATGATTGGAGCGGCAAAAAAGCCAGCCTGCAAAAATACAGCCCAGATATATTGGACATCCCTGTAATAAACATTAATAGCGGCAAGCCCGAAAGACAATCCGAGAATAAGAATGAATTCAATTAACAGAACAAGCGGACTATATAACAAAGTGATGGCCGGGATCACATTAAAAACAGCCATGAAAGCTCCAAATACGACCAATTCCAGCAAAGTCATTAAAAAAGCCGTGATGCATGAGCTTATCACAAGCACCTCTCTGGGGAAATATATCTTCTGGACAAGGCTTGCCCTGCCAATTATGCAATTCAGGCTCATCGTCGTTCCCCTGCTCAGCATATTCCATGAAATAATTCCTATCAAGAGGAAGAGCTGGTAATGTTCCACATTGACCCTCATCAGGTTAGTAAATACTAAATATAGTACTGTCAGCATAAGAAGAGGTTCTGCAAGTGACCAGAAGAACCCGAGGATCGAATTTTTATATCTCAGCTTGAACTCGCTGATTGCAAGCTTTAGTGTAAGATGCCTGTAATTCCATAGGTGTTTCATATTATTGCTATCACCTGCATTTATTTGCGGTTTGTTCAATCTGTATAGAATCTATTATATTCTCCATCTTCTTAATAAATGCTGGTACATCAAAATCTTTAGCTCTATTTTCGCATCCTCTCCTGTATTTTTCCGGGTTTCTAGATATCGTTTTCACTGCATTTATTATAGCTGTCTCCTCTGCATCCACAAGTATCCCGGTCGAACCATCGATCATAGTTTCGAGATATCCTCCTTCTTTAACTGCAATAGTGGGTTTTCCCGATGCCATCGCCTCGATCGGGGTCATTCCAAAATCCTCGTCCAGCGCTGTTGTTATATGTCCTTAGATCATATAAGATCCTTGGAGGAGAAAAACAGTACCACATGTTTGGCTTATGCTTTCTCGCAGCAAAATGAGAGAAATTATTTGAAAAAATGAATAGATCATAATTCTTTGAAAGATCGCACATTGCCATCCTCAATGAAAGTGATATCGGTCGAAGAAGCGGCATATCAATTGTTTTTCCGATACTTATGACCCTTACATCTTCAAATCCCATCTTTTTTATTGAATCCATATCCACATCTGTTGTTATAATATCCGCCCCCAGCCCTCGGGCGAGAGTAAAAATTAGTTTCTCTCCACCTCCAATGGCTCCAATCCAGTCATAGAATATAGCGATCTTCATTTTAATTATTTTTCAGTATTTCCTATCCAGACTATAATAAATCATCCCATTATTTAATACTGACCATTGAGCGCTCAGGAGAGCGCATACGTACCCGTATCAGTACAGACCTCTTTTCCCTGCATCGTTCACCCTGGGAGGGTCTTTTTGGCGGCATCCAGGGAAAAGGCAGATGCAGGTCGAATTTAATTTTCCGGGTGTATTCCATCAATGTTATTAGTGCATTCATCTTTATGGGAATTTAGTATTAATAAAGCTATTAATATATGTCGCGTTACATCACAAAGCCGCAAAAGCTATTAGTACCCATATGCAAATAATACATCAATGAAGATCAAGACGAAAATAATAGGAAACAAGGTACATGATGTAGGTTACCGTGTATTCTTACTTCGAAAAGCTCTTGAGCTTGGAATGGAGCGATTCAATGCATATAACACAAAGGAGAATGGAGTTCAGGTACTCATTTCCTTCCTGGATGGTGACAGCGATCAAATATCGACGTTCCAGAATTATGTTCGAAACAATAGACCTGAAAATGCAGACATATCAGATATCACTTTTGAAGATTATGTCGGACATGTAATAGGCATAGTTGACTTCATGCACTTGATCCAGGTTGAGCAACTCAGCAAGGGAATACCAGCCATTCTTAGTATAGACCGAAAACATGACCAGATGCTGGAAAAGTTAGATCAAAATAGGACAGAAATCAGCAGCGAAATAAGGGAATTGCGGCTGGATTTAAGATCATATCTTGATGAAAAACTTATCAAAATCGAAAGAGATATTTTTCAAATCAAGGCCAAAATCGGTCTTAAAGCATAATCTTCTATATATTAAATAAAGTCAGCCAAAAACAATTTTTAAGAGCTTTGCACTGATATGATTGGAGATGCGATCCTTCGATGGAATATTTTATGTCCCTGATCTAATATCCCTCACCATTTCACTCGCCCTGAACAGCGATTCGAAAGTCCCTGCATCGCTCCAGTAACCCTTCAACAGCGAAAAATCCATCTCGCCCATGCGGATGTACTCATTGTTCACATCCGTTATCTCAAGTTCACCTCTGCGCGAGGGCTTGAGGGTGCGAATTATCTCAAATACCATGGGATCATAGATATACAGCCCCGTGACCGCAAGATCCGACTTTGGCGCAGCAGGCTTCTCCTCGATGGAAATGATCGACTTACCCTTTATCTCTGCCACTCCAAACCTCCCTGCATCCGGGACTTCTTTCAGGAATATCCTTGCGCCGTGTTTAAATGTCTCAACCGCGTTACGGACATTGTCCTGGAAAATATTATCCCCAAGGATAACTGTCACACCCCCATTATCTGCGAAATCCTCTGCAAGCCCAAGAGCCTCCGCGATGCCTCCTGCTTTTTCCTGTATCTCGAACGTGAGGTGCACGCCAAAATCGGCGCCTGAACCAAGAAGCTCAAGGAAATGCCCGGCGTGCCCACGACCAGAGACTATCATTATATCCTTTATCCCTGCATCTATCAGTGTCTGCAGAGGGTAGTAAATCATGGGTTTGTCATAGACCGGGAGCAGATGCTTGTTCGTCACTTTTGTGAGTGGATACAGGCGGGAACCGGTGCCTCCTGCAAGGATTATGCCTTTCATTTTTTATTCCTGATTATTCATTTTAATTCCTCGATTCTATTTTTTATGTAAAACATATGCTCATCTTTTATCATAGGTTTTAACGCTTCTAAATATTTAAGACCTTTCTCTTTGCTTATAAGATCCTTGATAACACACATCAAAATCGTACCAGCTACGGGTATAAAAGGTACTTCATGGCTTTATGGATGCATCGGCATCAAGCAGAATTTTGACCATATCAGTGGAAAACCTCATTAAGTCTCAAATACTCAGCCAGAGCATCTCTCCAGTGGCGCATAGGGGTTGTTCTCGTATTAACAAGAACTGAGTATTTCGGGCGCCTGGCTTTCCTCGGGAACTCATCGCCTGTGCAGGGCACTGTGTTTTTTATAATGGCTGATGCGAACTCATACCATGAGCACACGCCCTCGTTTGTGATGTGATATACTCCTGCCGGTAAGCCAACAAGCTCTTTTGTTTTCCATGC
Organism: Methanobacteriota archaeon; assembly: GCA_043729865.1. Taxonomy (GTDB): domain Archaea; phylum Halobacteriota; class Methanosarcinia; order Methanosarcinales; family Methanoperedenaceae; genus Methanoperedens. The sequence continues at coordinate 65,877 of JAYTKX010000131.1, read as the reverse complement.
AAGGTCAACTGCGTATGTGGGCTTTCCGAACTGGTCATTTACCACTTTCACTTTATCCATCTTACCTGATAACATGAGCATCGTATCCACGAAATTCCTGCCGTGGGCTCCATAGAGCCACGATGTCCTTACTATCCTGTAGTTATCCATCTTTTTAATAATATTCGTCTCGCCCATGAGCTTGGAGCGCCCATACTCATTTATGGGATTGGGGCGGTCGGATTCAACATATTCCTTCTTAGAGCCGTCAAAAATATAATCCGTGCTGTAATGAACAAGTATCGCGCCAGCATGCCTGCAGCCTTGCGCCATATACCCTGGCGCAGCGCCATTAACATCATATGCCAGTTCCCTGTTATCCTCGCAGTCGTCAACAGCAGTATAAGCCGCGGCATTGATAACCACATCGGGTTCATTCATTTCTATTGTTTCAATGACCTTCTCCCTGTCCCTGATATCAAGATCACGGTGTTCAAGCTTCACAGCATCAGGAAAGACCCTGCACAGTTCAACCCCGAGCATCCCGCCTGCACCGAATATCAGCGTTTTAATTTTTTCCACCACCATTGGTTCTGGGCATACCATCTGACCGTGCTTTCAAGCGCCTCATTGAACCCGTGCTCCGGCGCCCAGCCCAGTTTGTGCAGTTTTGTGCAATTGAGAGAATACCTGAAATCATGACCCTTTCGGTCTTCAACATACTCAATCATGGACTCATCCGCGCCCAGTATCTCGATGATCTTTTTCGTTATCTCGATATTTGACCTCTCAGCCCCGCCCCCGATGTTGTATATCTCCCCCGGGATCCCATTATGCAGCACAAAATCCACAGCCTTGCAGTGGTCAGGCACATATATCCAGTCCCGCACGTTCTTACCTGTTCCATAGACCGGCACCTTCTTGTTCTCCAGAAGGTTCGTAATAAAAAGAGGCATGAGTTTCTCAGGATACTGGTACGGTCCGAAGTTGTTGGTGCATCTTGTTATTATTACGGGCAATTTATGCGTTATATAATACGACTGTGCAAGCAGGTCTGAGCCTGCTTTGCTGGAAGAATAAGGACTTGAAGGCGTGAGTCTGTCTTTTTCTTTAAATGAACCTCTTTCCCTGCTGCCATAGACCTCATCCGTGGAAATGTGGATAAACCTGCTGACCTTATATTTGCGCGCGCTTTCAAGAAGCGTAAAAGTACCCAGCACGTTAGTCCTGACGAATGCCGAGGCATCCTCAATGGAGCGGTCGACATGGCTCTCTGCCGCGAAATGAACCACCTGGTCTGCTTTTTGCATAACTTTGTCCACGATCGCGGGGTCGCAGATGTCGCCCCTGACAAATGAATAATTCAGGTTATTCTCTATATCCTTCAGGTTCTCCGGATTCCCGGCATAGGTCTGCTTATCAAGATTGATCACCCTGTAATCATTATATTTTTCCAGCATATGCCGTATAAAGTTGCTCCCGATGAAACCCAGCCCGCCGGTTACGAGAATGTTCAATGTCCTGACCTCTCTAACCATGCTTCAATCCGGGCGCAAGCCCCCAGTCATAAGGGATCTCCTTTGTATCAGGAGGCAGGCGGTATTCATCCGGTTCTTTATAATTATACGGCAGTGTCGGGATGCTTAAGAAATACGCGGTCTCTGTACCTATCCCTTTAAATCCATGGTACACGCCAGGAGGTACGCTGATCAGGATCGGGTTTTTCTCACCCACGAACAGTTCGATGATGGTTTTATGGGTAGGTGAATCCTTACGCGCATCATATAGAACTACTTTCATCATGCCCCGGATGCATGTGAAATTATCGGTCTGCTTCTTATGATAGTGCCAACCTTTTACCACGCCAGGGTATGCCGTGGACAAATAGACCTGCCCGAATTGTTTGAACATCTCATCATCACACCTCAGGATCTCCATGAGCCAGCCCCGCTCATCAGGGATGACTTTCAGGTTTTTTATTATCACACCATCAATGTTTTTCATATATCCTGCTTTTCCGATCTAATATCCTGTTTAATAATTCCCTGAAGTATTATTTAAATTTGCCTTCTTTGCTCGTGTGCTGACGCGCAGGAGCCCATGTTTGAATGAATTTTTTGATCTCTTTTTCAGGTACATGACTTCGCGACCTCCTGGCAAGCATCTTCGGAATGGATCTATTCATATTTAACAGGTTTCAAAATTGCATTGATCTCTTTTTTCATCTTATCAAGAAAAATCTCCACACTGAACTTTCCTGCCTGTTCAATGCATTTTTCCTTATACTTAGAAGGTTCCCTGGATATTATCTTTATTGCATTAACTATCTCAGAGACATCAGCATCCACAAGTAACCCAGTTACACCATCTTCGATCGTCTCCAAATAACCGCCTTCTTTGACCGCAACTGTAGCCTTCCCCGAAGCCATTGCTTCGATCGGGGTCATTCCGAAGTCTTCGTCAAATGCTGTTGTTATATGTCCTTTACACGTTGCATACAATTCGATCATAATCTCTTCTGGAACACTTCCAAGCAATTTTACATTCTTCGGCAGGTTTTTAAGAACCTCAGATGCATATTTTTGAGAATGGTCACCTTTTGTAAAATTCCCAACAATAACCAGTTTTTCATCAGGCATTCTTCTAAATGCATTTATCTGCAATTCTATGCGTTTTTCCGGATATAAACGATTAACAGAAAGCCAGAAGTCCCCGTATCTCTTGAATTTATATCTTGATACGTCAATCGCAGGATATACGATTTGTGAATCTCTCCCGTAATATTTTTTGACCCGTTTTTGAACGTTTCCAGAAATAGTTATAAAATTTTCGACATGATCCACAAATTTAACGCTGATCGATTTATGCAATGCGACCCAAATTCTGAAAATTTGCCTTGTTAAGAATGGTTCACGCTGCGCAAATATATCATACAGATCATAAAAAACCCTGGGTGGAGAGAAGCAATACCACAAGTTCGGTTTATGCTTTCTGGCAGCAAAATGAGACCAGTTATTAGAAAAAATAAAAAAATCATACTTTTTTGAAAAATCACATAATACAAACCGTATTGATAAGGAGATCTGCTTGAGCAGTGGAAATTTGATGGTCTCGCCAAGACTTATTATATTTATGTCATTGAATCCCATATTTTTGATCGAATCTTTATTCAAATCAGTAGTTATTACATCGGCGCCAAGTCCTCTTGCTAATGTGAACACAAGTTTCTCACCTCCGCCTATCGCTCCAATATAATCATGAAATATTGCGATCTTCATTTTCCTGCGGCTCCTTGGCGTTCTTCCATGATCGTTTCTTCATACAGGCATGACAACTGCTTAACTATATTGTCCCAATTAAACTCTTTTGCTTTTATAAGTGCCGATTCTGACATCTTTTGATGAATTCCAGAGTCATTAATTAGCGTTCGGATCGCCTTACAAAGTTCCATTGAGTCGGGATTCACGGTGAAACCTGTTCCTTCTATAAGTTCTGATGAGGCATTCTGCCGTGTCCTGACTGTTATAACAGGCACTCCGCAAGCATATGCTTCGATGACCACAATTCCGAACCCTTCCCTGCTTGAGGGCAGAACAAGCACTTTTGAGGATTTCATTCGTGCAATAATTTTGGAATATTCCATAAACCCTGAGAAAAATACATTATCCTGGAGTCCATTTTCAATGACCATCTCTTCAAGCTTTTTTTTGACCGGTCCATCGCCAATGATCTGACAATTTACATGTGGTAACTCATTGATCAAATATGCTACAGCTTCAATCAGCATATCGACATTTTTTTCCTTTATAAGCCTTCCAACAAATATTATATCACTATTAAGATCCGAGGGTGGGATAATATTTATTTCTTCAAGATCAACACCAATTGGCAAGATAATTATATTCTTACCGCCAACACCAATCGATTCCAGACGCATTTTTGTTAAAGCTGAAATTGCAATTGATCTGGATGGGAGTTTAGAAACCAGATGCTCGACAATCTTCCCGAAAAATCCCATTCGGCCCATATATTGATACCAGTAATCATTCCAGACTTCAAGCCAGGTGATAATCATAGGAGTTCTCCTGACTATCGATACAAATTTGGCAGTAAAGCAGGAAAAATATGGGAAAGCGCTTACGTCGATAATATCAAACTTTCCTCTGGTCAGATGAGGCAGCAGTTTAACCGAAAAGATCACAGGTTCGTAGATGGATCGTCTGCCCTGGACATATAATTCCATCTTCCTGCATACACCGTGCAGCACCATGCCCTCATTCGTTATTATATCAGCGCCTTCCCACCATTTCACACCAAAAACATGCACTTCATGTCCCTCCTGCGCCAGCCTCCTGCCAATTTCATAAATCCTTTTTTCTGCACCACCTTTCACCCACGGATAAATGGCATCATACACGAAAGCGAGCTTCATTGGTTATCCTTTTTATCTAACAAAAATATACTAATTATAAGCGTAGAAAATATTATCTGTATGCCCACCGCCGCAAGCACCATTGCGATCACGGCATTTCCCACCTCTGAGAGAGAGCCGTAACCTGTTGATACCCATTTATATATTACGCCAGCTCCGGATAACATGCCTCCGGCGAATAATATCAGACCCAGCAGCAGCCCGATCTCAAGGGAATGGTAATCCAGCAGATGAGCTGTTATTCCTGTCCTGTCTATCTTGTTGTGAATAATGCCGTATATTTTCATGTAACCGCCTGTCGCTAACATCTGTACCCCTATTATGGCAAGCATGCTGCCCAGGATGAAAGAATGCAAACTGGTGGTTTCCACGTTCCCCTTCATGACAAGTGCGGCTGTCATGAATACACCCAGACAAAAGACAAAAAGACCGGGGATGAAAAGGAATGGCGTGGGATTATAGAGCATCATGAATCTCAGGTGACGCCATCCGTCACCCCATGAGTGCAGTTTGGAAGGTGTGATCCTGGGAGAATATGTTACAGGGACCTCGGTCATGCGCAGCCCTTTTCTTGCCGCCTCGATTATCATTTCGCTTGCGTATTCCATCCCTTCGCTTTTCATATCAAGCTTTAAATAGGAATCCCGTGAAATCGCCCTCATCCCGCAATGAGCATCGCTAAGATGCAGGTGAAATAGCATGTTAAGTATCCCAGTCAGAATGGGATTCCCAATATACCTGTGCAGCCAGGGCATAGCGTCTTTCTTGATACACCCTTTCATACGGGTACCCATAACAAAGTCCGCTCTCCTTTCTATCAAGGGTCTTAAAAGCCCGGGCATCTCGCACAGGTCATATGTATCATCCGCATCTGCTAAAAGTAAATATTTGCCGCGGGCATATCTTATGCCTTCCATGTAGGCATTGCCGTAACCTCTGTTCATGGGAATGACTACTTTAGCTCCCATATTTCCCGCGATCTCCCTTGAACCGTCAGTTGAATTGTCAGAAACGATTATCTCACCCTCAAGCCCTTCTTTTTCAAGGGCAGAACGGGCTTTCTGGATGCATCTCCCTATCGTTTTTCCCTCGTTCATGCAGGGGATTATCACTGAAACTGCAGGCTGACTCATTATACCATTCTTCATATCAGGAGTGCTTAAAATAGCTTTTCTTTAGATTTCATCATCTATATTCATATACCGGCATTTCTTTCCAATTTGAACCCATGCTCATAAGCCTCTTTTATCTTCTCGCGGAATGCAGAAATCGCAGTCCTATGAGAATAATCGTGCAAGTCGACCTCGACGCACTTTCTGTAAATATCGACCTCGAACCATGCCATAAGTGGACGGTAATATTTTGTGACTGGATAAAATTTTGGGTAACGCCCGGCGGATAGTGAATATTTTACTTAAATGACCTATGGAATATCAACTGATGACAAAGAGATTAAGTCTTCAATACCACATGCCACAGCCTGCCGTACCTCTCCTGCACCTCAATGGACAGGTCAAATGTCCGGGAGAGCACCTCTCCTGTAAGAACGTCCTTTTTATCTCCCTGCGCCACCACCCTTCCCTCTCGCAGCGCAAGCGCGTGGGTAACAGCAGGTATTATTTCCTCGATATGATGGGTGACAAGTATCAGGGTCGGACCCCCGGGAGCATGGCACATCTTCTGGATGGCATCCAGCAGTTCCTCCCTTGCCCCCATATCAAGCCCGGCGCAGGGTTCATCCAGAACCAGCAATTCAGGTTCAGGCATAAGCGCCCTGGCTAGAAGCGTCTTCTGCTGTTCTCCGCTTGAAAGTATGTTGAAAGGTCTGTCCTCATTTTCAGATAATCCGAAAAATTCCAGCAGCATTTTTGCTTTCACTTTGTCCTCAAGGGAAGGAGTTTCATAAAGACCGATAGTTGCGAACCTGCCTGAGAGCACGATATCAATAACAGTGTCCTGTGTGTGGAGCATATTCTTTATCTCGGAACTGGCTTCCCCGATATGCAAACGAAGTTCCCTGAGGTCGGTCTTGCCGAACCTGTGTCCAAGCACCTGTGCCTCTCCTTCGGAAGGAAAGTGATAGCCATTTATTATACTTATCAGGCTTGTCTTTCCGGAGCCGTTAGGTCCAATAATTGCCCAGTGCTGCCCCTTTTCTATCAAGAGGGATATGTCATGGAGTATGTTTGTGTGATCCCTTATGAATGAGATGTGGTTAAGCCGGACTATATGTTGAAGGGTCATGGGCATTTTCATAGGTGCAGGGGAAGATAATGTTTTTGTAATGTTACTCAATCCACAATTTCCTTTCTCAGCAGTATATACGCAGTCCCCATTCCTGCAAGCCCGTAAGCCAGAAGCGGGATCAGGTACACATAAAATGCCTCAAATCCCTTCTGGTATATCAGAACGGTCTCAAGCGCCCTGATGCCCATAGTGATGGGAAGGGCGTTCCCAAGCAGTATCATCAATTCAGGCATTGTCTCAAAGGGGAAGAAAACCCCTGAAAGGAAGAGCATGGGAATGCTCAGAACAAGCGTCAGCAGCATAGCTGTATTCTCAGATTCCGCAAGCGTGGCAAGCGCCATCCCGATACCGATAAATGCCGCGGCATAAACAAGGATGACAAGGAACAGCGAAGCCAGTTGATCTGTGGGTATCAAAATGCCGTAGAACACAAAAGCAACGACGATAAGGATTATCCCCTGCAAAAATGAGATAATGATCAGAGCAGCTGTTTTTTCAAAAAGGAACATTCCAAGGGAGAGTGGGGTCAGGAGTGTCCGTATCAGCGTCTTCTTAGACCTCTCCTGCACAATGGTAATAGATGCCAGGAGGAACGAAATGAACATCAGAACGATAGAGATGATACCAGGTATCAGGAAATCAAGATAAGACCTCCCCTTGAATACTGATTCCCTGTCAAGCTTGATAGGAGCGGCTATAACTGCGGGAGACCTTGCGATCACTTCTCCAATGAAAAGACCTGTCCTGTCAATGTCAGATGTCAGTGCAGAGGAACTGTTCATCATCTCAGCTGCAAGTTTTTCCATGTTTGAAGAAACCACAGCAGACTGGTTTTTGACGGTTTTCAGGGAGAAAATGGCAGATTCCATGCTTGTGATGTTCTCATTTATGTTTGACAACTCAGAAGTGTAATTGCTTATCGATTCCTGCATTTTCTGGAGTTTTATATCCGTTTTTTCCAGTTTTTCATGCAGTTCTGCGCTTTTCTGGGAAATGGTCACAAGGTTATTATGCAGCGCCCTGATGCGTCCTGTCCTCTCAAGCATGAGAGCCCTGGTGTCCCTCAACTGCCTGATAGCCAGCGCCATGGATACGCACTGCCGGGTTGACGGGTCGATGCTGCATGTCAGATTATATGTCATGTGCAGTTCGGTCTGGACATCCTGCATCGAAGCATCAGCCGCATCGATATTATCGACCACCAGCTTTAGGTCGTCCCTTAATTCCGCGGTATCGTTCTGGATAGAACTCACGTTCCCGTCCAGGTCACGAAGCTCCTGTCTCGTTGCATTAATATCTTCTGCGCTTTGCAGGAGGTCTGTTCTCATCTGTCCCAGCGAATTTTTCATCCTGCTGATAGACCCGTTGAGGCTTTCAACGTCGATATCATCCATCGAGGAAAGCGCTTTCTTTGTATCGCTGTTGAGACCAACGATGCTGCTGTTTATCATCATCACGCCTTCCTTCAATGGTTTCAGTTCTTCCTCCATCTGTTTCAGGTTTTTCCAGAGTTTGCTTATGAAACCAAATGTGAGTTCATAGGACATCTTCTCGGTGGTTGAAATGAATGCGGCTGAAATGACCGGAGCTATCTGGATCCTTGAATTATCAAGAAAGAGTTTCAGTGGCTGCGTTTCATCTTCCGGTATGAAGATACCTGCGCTGTAGCGTCCTTTCCTGACCCCTTCCTCTAAGACGGCAGGGTCTGTCGTGTTCTCATCAACTATTATGAACATCCTGCTGCTGTTGAGTTCCTCGATTATCTTTTTCCCCTGCTCCGACCCTCCGCCTACGCCTAGTTTCACGTCCCTGACCCCGCCTTCTGAGGCGCCTGAAAAGACAGACCCTATCAATACCATGATCAGTACCGGGGCGATGAATATCAGCATCAGCGTCTTCCTGTGGCGGATATAAACCTTCAGGTCTTTTTTGATAACAGAGAAGCTCAATGCCATGCCTCCCCTGCCGCATGTATGAACACGTCCTCAAGGCTTGGACTTGATGATTCAACGCTATTTATTTTCTCACCATGCGATTCGAAAACATCAAAGATCTCATGTACTGGCAGTTCCTCGCCCAGTGTTATTTTCAATCCGGTCTCACTAATGCTGCACGACCGTATCGCCTTTATGGGCTCTAAACTGCTTTTTATTTTCCCGTAGTTCCCCGGACTGCTTGTTATCTGGAGCACTTTTTCACCCGCGGCTTCTTTAAGTTCACCGGGTTTTCCCTCCACAACGATCTTTCCCCTGTTCATTATCAGTATCCTGTCGCAAAGCGCGTCCGCCTCCTGCATGTAATGGGTGGTGATAAGTATCGTCGTGCCTTCCCTGTTCACTTCCCTTATCGTGTCCCACAGCGCCTGCCTGGAAACAGGGTCAAGCCCGACCGAGGGTTCATCCAGGATAAGCACGCGCGGTTTATGCACCAGCGCGCAGGCGATGTTCAGGCGCGTCTTCATGCCCCCTGAAAGCGTGCCGCCCCTGCTATTTGTCTTCTCATCAAGCCTGAGCATCGAAAGGATATTGCGGCTTCGTCCTTTTATTTCAGTATCGGGTACGCGGTATAATGAACCGAAATACGTGAGATTCTCATTTACTGTCAGATCGTCGTAGAAGCTGTTCTCCTGCGGAACCACACCGATTATCGAAAGAACATCCTTTTTTTGAGAGACCACATCCAGTCCTGCAATTAATGCATGCCCTGAAGTGGGTCTTGACTGGCATGACAGCACCCTTATCAGCGTGGACTTACCCGCCCCGTTGGGACCAAGAAGCCCGAATATGGTTCCCTTTTCGATGTCAAGGGACACATCAAAAAGAGCCCTGAAATCCCCATAGCTTTTTGACAGTGACCTGACCTCGATTATTTGTTCCATCGTTTACCCCTTGTTATCAGATACTCACTATTTATCATTCTATATAAAAATAGCTATTGCTGATTCGAAAAGCTTATCCCTTATAATCAGCATCAGTCCATCAGCGATCATATACCGTTAATTATATCATACTTTCTGGAGAGTAAAAATGGAACTTCCTGTTGTACACTTGCCCGATATCCAGGCAAACCTGCCCGATATCCCCATAACGCTGACAAGAGTGGGGGTCACAGATGTTAAAAAACTTGTTGAAGTAGCGCGGAAAGACAAACGCCCTATCGTGCTGGTATCCACATTCGATATCTTTGTAGATCTGCCCTCTGACAGAAAAGGCGCCAACCTGTCAAGGAACTTTGAAGCGATAGACGAAGTGCTTGAACAGATGATAATATCCCCTGTATATGAGATAGAAGACCTGTGCGGGGAAGTCTCAAAAAGACTTATCGACAGGCACGAATATGCGCTGAACGCCGAGGTCAGGATGAGGGCTGAATACATCGTTAAGCGGGAAACCCCTGTGACAAAGATAAGCTGTCAGGAAGTTGTTAACATATTTGCAGAAGCAAGAGCGGTCAGGGATAACAAGCTTAAAGTAAGAAAAATGATAGGCGCTGAAGTGCTCGGGATAACTGCATGCCCCTGCGCCCAGGAAATAATGCGCGATAAGGCAAAAAAGGAATTAAAAGCGCTTGGGGTCGAGGGCGATATCATAAAGAAATTCCTGAATCGCGTGCCTATGCCCACCCATAACCAGAGAGGCAGGGGCATCATATCCATCGAAGTACAGGACGATAATTTCGTCTCCCTTGACAGGATCATAAACATCATCGAGAACTCCATGAGTTCGCAGATGTTCGAACTGTTAAAAAGAACGGATGAAGCGGCAGTTGTAGAAAGGGCGCATAAAAATCCTAAATTCGTTGAGGATTGCGTCAGGGACATGGCTCAAAAGGTAGTGAAGGAGTTCCCGGAACTGCCGGATGATTCAATTATCATAATAAAACAAATCAACGAGGAAAGTATCCACCGCCACAATGCATTCGCAGAACGCACGTCCACCCTTGGAGAACTCAGGAACGAACTCAATAATATCGGTAGATAAACAGAACTTGTGTGAAAAACATTCATGCAAAACCATAAATTTACCATTAGCATTAGGAACCCTGTGAAAAAAATTGGCATAACAGCCCTTGTTCCCCCTGAACTGATATTTTCCTGCGGCGCGGCGCCTTTTGATGTCAATAATGTCATACCTGCATCAAGAAAATACCCGGGAAACAAGCTGTGCGCATGGACAGCCGTCTGGAAAGAAATGCTAGTTAAGAGAGAAATAAAAATAGATTCTCTTGTCGTGGTTGCCGGAGGGGACTGCCACAATGCGCTCGTTGACGGGCAGAAGGCGGCAATGAGCGGGATACCAACTCACTTTTTCTTCTATCCATTCGATGGGGACACGTCATACATGGAGTCACAGCTTCACAGGCTTTCCGGTTTCCTTGGCGGCATGAAATCCCCTGATATGTTCAAAGAGATAGCTGACCTGAAAAAGCAGGGGCGGATTTTGGACAATAAGAGATGCCGCGGGAAACTCTCATCGAGCGATGCGTTCAGTATCCTGATATCTTTCAGCGACCTTGCTGGCGACCTTGCAGGTTTTTCCAGGGCGATATCTGCTCTGGAAGAAAAGGATATTGATATCAGGAACAGGGTTGCGCTGATCGGGGTGCCACCGATATATCATGATTTTCACGAGATCGCGCAATCGATCGGGCTGCATATAGTGTTCGATGAACTCCCGTTTGAGTTCATAAGACACGGGGGCTGTGATATCCAGGAAATAGCGCAGGATTATTGCGATTATACTTTTGCAAGACCTCTTGAGTTCAGGATAGACTTTCTCAAAAAAGAACTCAAACGAAGAAGAGTGGATGGAGTGATCCATTATACTCAGTTCGCATGCCACCATATGCTTGAGGACGAAGTATTAAGAGAAAAACTCGATTATCCCGTGCTGACGATCCAGGGAGACCTGCCCGGAAATACCCCGCAGCAGATAATACTGAGGCTTGAAGCCTTCAGGGAGATGCTTGATAGAATATGATTAAACTTTATGAAAGTTTAATCAAAATAAGGGGTATGCCTGGCATACCCCTATGCCAGGTAAAGCGGGGCGTCGGTTTATGATAGGACTGGATGTTGGAAGCACTGCTGCAAAAATGGTATGGATAGAAAGCGGGGATGTAAAATTCCGCATAACTTCTACACAAAACTGGAAGGAGCTTGTGGAGGGGATAGACGGTGAGGATATAATTTCAACCGGGTATTTCAGGAACTCGGTGCCCCATCGCGCTTCACTCACAGAATTAACTGCGGCTATTTACGGGGTCAGGCATTATTTCCCAGATGCACAGGTCATTGTGGATATCGGGGGACAGGATACAAAGGTCATTGACGTCCGGAATAACAACTTTGTCATAAACGACAAATGCAGCGCGGGAACTGGCGCTTTCCTTGAGTTCGTCGCAAATTATTTCAGGATCGAGCTTCATGAACTTGGTTCTATGCATGCGATGGCAACGCGCGTTCCTGATATCAACAACACATGCGGGGTATTCGCGCTTTCAGAGATGATATCGCAGCTCGTGACAGGTTATTCAAAAGAAGAAGTGATAGCGGGTATGCATTTTGCTTTTGCACGCAGGATATCTCATATGATACCACAGGCGCAGCAGGTTGTTCTTATAGGTGGCACGGTAAAAAATAAAGGTATGGTCGCTGCCTTAAGGGATGTTATGAACATCGATGTCCTGATACCTGACGAACCTCAGATAATTAATGCGCTGGGAGCATTGAAATATTATTCTCAATATACCCTTATTGAGCCTTTAGCATAGATCTTTGGAAGTATGCTCGGGTCTTCGTTGGGGATGATCACTTGATAATTGAATGTCCCTGTTTTATTGAATGTAATAACGATCATGCCTGATGTGCCGAGTTTCCTTTCATATGTATCCATTATAAATCTCGGGGGTGATTGCTCAGGGTAATTAACTACCTTGATCAATACGATCTGCCCTGGGCGAATTGATATTTGATCCGGCATTGCCTGCCAGTTTACAAGTTCTATGGTTTGTGCGGGCTTATCCTTTCCAGGTTCGTAAATCTTGACTTCAAAATCAGGGACCTGGGTGGATGTTGGCGCAGGGGTAGAGGCAGTTGAAGTGGAGGATGCTGTTGTTTCAACTATCGTTTCCACTTTTGGCACTTCTATGGTGTTATTAATATACCTGATCTCAGTTCCCGGCTGATGTATCACATACCCCATCACAAGCCCAAGGATGAAAAATAGTATGATCAAGGGATAGAAAGTGCTGTCTTTTTGCTCCATGATCTTTACTCCTCAGGATATCTTAAATTCTTTAATTAGTTAAATACATTTCGCAGTAAATTCTCCGGTTTAATTTGATCGATGATATCAACGCTAAATCAACAGAGATATATACACCATGTTATTGATGGGATATTGATAGATAGCCCTTATTAAATCATGTTAAAACGATCATTCTGCAGAAAAATGGCACATCCGGATATCAGGAAATGTAAAGAACTATTTGGTATTTCCAGTATATAAATATGGATGAAATGGAGGTAAGAAAGGATGTGAAAAGCCTGATTGAGATATTTAAACGGAAAAATGACCTGCATTTGCGAAAGAATGCCGTAGAGGCGCTGGGCAGGATAGGAGATAAAAGGGCGATAGAACCTTTGATACAGGCTTTGAAGGATGAAGATCATGACATCCGAAAAAGAGCGGCTGAAATTCTTGGAGATATAGGAAATAAAAGGGCGGTTGAAGCTCTTATAGCTGCTTTGAATGATGAAAAAGAGGTTGTCAGGGAACATGTCATCCGCGCTCTTGGAAAGATAGGTGACATAAGAGCGGTAGAACCTCTTATCTCTGCTTTGAAGGATGAAAGCGATGTTGTCAGGGAACATGCAGCCTGTGCTCTCGGAAAGATAGGTGATCAGAGGGCGGTAGAACCCCTTATTGCGGTCATGAAGAACGGAAACGAGTATGTCAGGGAAGAAGCCGCAAAGGCGCTTGGCGATATAGGGGATAAAACGGCGGTAGAGCCATTGATCCATGCATTGAGAGATGCAAGCGAGTATGTGAGGGAAGAAGCGGGGGAGGCTCTTGCAAAGCTGAATGATAAAAAGACAGTAGGAGTTCTTATAAACGCCCTGAAAGACAGCAACGAGTATGTCAGGAAGAGAGCGGCGCAAGCCCTGGGGGAGATTAGGAACAAGAGTGCAGTAATGCCTCTTATCGCATCCCTGAGGGATGGTGACCTGGAAGTAAGAAAGAAAGCTATAGAAGCCCTCGGAAAGATAGAGGATAAAAGGGCTGTAGAGCCGCTTATTCAGTCACTGAGGGACGTATTTCCCGACATAAGGGAGGAAGCCGCTGAATCGCTCGTCAGGATCGGGGAACCCTCGGTAGAATTTCTTATCCAGACGCTGAAAGATGAAGACTGGGATATCAGGTGGAGGTCTGCAGCAGCTCTTGAAAAGATAGGAGAAACCTCAGTGGGACCGCTGATCGATGCATTGAGGGATGGCGCTGAATATATCAGGGAAGATATATCCGGGATACTTGTTAAGATAGGCGAGCCAGCTGTAATGTCCCTTATCGATGCTTTAAAGGACAGGAACGAGTTCGTGCGTGATGGTGCGGCAGATGCCCTTGTCAGGATAGGCTCGTCCGTAGTGGAACCTCTTATCCAGGCTATGAGAAATAAAAATGAGCAGAAGAATGAAAATAAATTGTTTCCAAAAGCATAAGTTAATAATTGGGATTATTCATTAAAGAGCCCGTATATTCATGATAAGAACTCATTATTCAACACAGATAACACCTGAAATGAACGGGAACAGCGTTACAATATGCGGCTGGGCGCATGAGATCCGCGACCTTGGCGGTATTACTTTCCTGGTGGTCAGGGACAGGGAAGGCATGGTACAGGTTACGCTTTTCAAAAAGGCAATAGATAAGAACGTACTTGAGGTGGTGCGCAACATCAGCCGTGAATCGGTGGTTGCGGTCACGGGTACAGTTAAAAAGGAAGCAAAAGCCCCTAACGGTTATGAACTTGTCCCCACATCTGTTACTGTGCTTGGAAAAGCAGATTCTCCGCTGCCCATGGATACAACAGGTAAAGTGGACGCTGATCTTGATACAAGGCTTGATGCCAGGTTCATGGACGTAAGGCGCCCGTACACGCAGGCGATATTCAGGATAAGGCACATAATGCTGAAAAGTATCCGGGAATTCCTGGACAGGGAAGGTTTTGTTGAGATCACCACACCAAAAGTGGTCGCCACAGCCACAGAAGGCGGGACAGCTCTTTTCCCGATAACGTATTTTGAACGCGAAGCTTTCCTTAACCAGAGCCCGCAGCTCTTTAAGCAGTTGATGATGTCAGGCGGACTTGATCGCGTGTTCGAGATAGGTCCGATATTCAGGGCTGAGGAACATGATACCCGAAAACATCTGAATGAGGCGACATCAATTGATATTGAGGCAAGTTACCTGGACAACGAGGACGTAATGGTCATACTTGAGAACCTCGTCAAACATGTATATTCGACGGTAGCGGAAAAAGGTTCAAAATACCTTGGAACGCTGGGTGTGAAACTTGCTATTCCCGGAACTCCATTCCGGCGCATTACTTACGATGAGGCGATAAAGATCGCCCGCGACAACGGGGAAAAGATAGAATGGGGCGACGACCTGTCCACAGGATCCGAGCACTCCATCGGTAAAACGATAGGAGAGCATTATTTCATCACTGACTGGCCCACGAAGATAAAACCATTCTATGCCATGCCCTACGAGAACAAGCCAGAGATATGCAGAGCTTTTGATATGATGCACCCTCGCATGGAATTGTCATCAGGAGCGCAGCGCGTGCATTCGTATGAACTGCTGCGGCAGAGGATCAAAGAGCAGGGGTTGAACCCTGATGGATTTGAATTCTACCTCAAGGCGTTCAGGTACGGCATGCCTCCGCATTCAGGATGGGGCGTGGGCGCTGAGAGGCTTCTCATGACAATGCTTGGCATCGAGAACATACGCGAAGTAGTACTGTTCCCCAGGGACAGGAAGAGGCTGTCCCCATAAAATATTTAACTTAATACGATATGTGTAATGTGCAAAAAGTCATGATAGAGCAAAACTTATTTGACATTTTTTGCCATTTACACTATGAGGGATACAGATGAGCGCTGAAAGGGATATTATAATAGAGAGGCTCGAGCAGAAACTTGCTGCAAAGGACAGGGAGTTCGAACAGATGCAGGAGTCGCTGCGTGAGACCATTTTCGAAGAAATTGAAAAAAGGTTCGCAGATAAGATAAATCTCAGGGAATCAACCCTTGATGATATCAGAATGAAATTCGCAGATAAAGTCAACGAGATACTGGAGATGAACAAATCGCTGCGCGACTCGGTGCTTAAGCAGCAGACAGCAAGATCAGATGCGATGATCGAAACAGAAGAACGAATGAACAGGTTTGAACGGCGTCTTGTTGAGCTAAACAGCGCGTATGAAGGGGTAATGAATGAACTGCTTGACCAGAAGTCAATAATCCAGGAACTCAAGCCCAGGAAAACGGGCAGGGAAGAAACATCGTCAAGACCTGAGATCAAATCAAAGGAAGAGGTCAAAGAAAAGCCTAAACCCAAAGGCGAATACATAATTGCGGAAAATTATGTGCCTAAAGATAAAAGAAAACAGCAGATCATAATAGAAGCTGACGAAAAGGTCATCGTGGCGGACGATAATGCTGCCATAGAAGAACGATCGAAAAAACCATTGGTCAAGAGGAGTGAACGGGTAAAGGAAGGTGTGGAGATATTCGAAACCCCGAAAAGAGGTAGATAGTGCACATCAAAGAGATCGAACTCCAGAATTTTAAATCATTCGGCAAAAAAGTTAAAATCCCATTCTTTGATGATTTCACGACCATATCCGGTCCCAACGGCAGCGGGAAGTCTAATATAATTGACAGCATTCTCTTCTGCCTGGGTCTTTCGAACTCCAGGATAATGAGAGCTGAGAAGCTGACAGATCTTATTTTTAATTCAGATAGCGGCAGAAAGAATTTTGCCCAGGTGACCATTCGCTTTGATAATAGCGACCGGGAGATGCCTGTGGATTTTGATGAGGTTGTTATCACCCGGAAACTCAGGCAGACCGAATCCGGATATTACAGTTATTATTATTTCAATGATACGCCTGTAAGTATGAACGACATCCATATTCATCTATCAAGAGCCAGGATAACTCCAGAAGGCTACAATGTTGTGATGCAGGGGGATGTCACTCACATCATAGAGATGACGCCTACCGAGAGACGAAAGATCATAGACGAGATCGCAGGCGTGGCTGAATTTGATGAAAAGAAAGACCAGGCGCACAATGAACTTGAAATAGTAAGAGAAAGGGTGGAACGGGTGGATATCATCCTGGGCGAAGTGGATGAACAGCTTGCCAGGCTCCAGCAGGAACGAGACCAGGCGCTCAAATACCAGTCGCTCAGGGATGAAAAGCGGAAATATGAAGGATATGTCCTTCTCGCCCGGCTCAAAGATGCACGCAGCGAACTGGATAAACTTACCAGTGAACTGCAGGATAAGGAAAATAAAAAACAAGAGCTTGAAAGACAGCTGGAAGAACGCAGGCAAAAGGTCAGGGAGATAGAGGAAAGACTTTCAGAGCTTAATTCACTGATACTTGAGAAAGGGGAGGGAGAGCAGATAGCCCTGAAGAAAGAGATGGAATTCATCAAGGGCGAGATATCGCGCTGCAATAGCACTATTGAGCTCTCAGAAAATGAAATAACTGATATCGAGTCGCAAAGAAGAAAAGTTTTCCTGGATATAGATGCCACACAGGCTAAGGTCGCGGAATTTTCTGAAAAATTAAAAGAAGAGACAAAGAGAAAGGAAACGCTTACGGCAGAGTGCGAAGACAGGAAAACACAGCTTCTCATGATACGCAGCAAGATAGCAGAAGTGGATGCTGAATTCGCAGGGACGCGGGACAAACTTACGGAAGCTAAACAGGCGCTTGAGACATTCAGGAATGAAAAGAACGAGCTTATGCGTGAAGAGGACAGGCTGCTTGACGCTATCAGGCGCAACTCATCAGAGGTCCGCGACATGGAAATTGAGATCGAGACATCCATGTCAAAGATAAGTTCAGCTGATATTGATACGGAAAATGTGAAAGCGCAGATAGAGGAAATCAATGGGAATAAGCAGGAACAAACAAAGGATTCTTTTGACCTTGAGAGGAACAGGGCAGAAATAAAAAGCGTGCTTTCAGACCTTGAAAATACATTGCGTGGACTGCACCAGGAATATGCAAGGTCTGAAGCGCGCATAAAAGCTGTCGCTGAATTGAGTTATAGCGAACCTGTAGAATCGGTCCTTCGGGCAAAGAAGAACCGGGAACTTCCAGGCATATACGGAACGATAGCTGAACTCGGTAAAGTGGATACGAAATACTCGGTGGCGCTTGAGATAGCTGCAGGTGCGAGGATGCAGTCAGTTGTGGTGGAAAATGATGAGGATGCTGCCAGAGCGATAAAATATCTGAAAGATCACAGGTCCGGTAGAGTGACCTTCCTGCCTCTTAATAAGATGGAGCCCATGCCTCATCTGAAAAAAGGAAAAAATGAAGGGTTTATAGATTATGCCATCAACCTTGTTGATTTTGATAATAAGCTGGCGCCTGCGTTCTGGTATGTTTTCAGGGATACGATGGTCCTGGATGATATGGAGACCGCACGGCGTCTCATGGGCGGTAAACGGCTGGTCACCCTCGAAGGTGAATTAATAGATAAAGGGGGCGCGATGACCGGGGGCACGATAAGATCAAAGCTCTCTTTTGCAAGCGGGGAAGAGGAGAACCTGAAAAAGTTCGCTGAGCAGATAGCAGAATACGATGGAAGACGCAAATCCGCTATGAACAAAATGGAAAGAGTTGAAGATCATATTGTTTCCATCAGGGCGGAATCAGCGAAATTCGATAATGAGATAACAAGGTTTACGATACAGCTGGATGAAATAAAGAACCGCGGCACACGGCTGGCAGAAGTCATAGAGACAAGGAAAAAACAGATAAAAGAGCTTGAAGAAGCCCGGTTTGGGATAAAGAAGAACATGGATGAGCTTGAAGCGAAAAAATGCGCAAAGGATGAAGAGATCAATGCGCTTTTAGATAATATAGCGAAGATCGAATTGCTCCTGAAAGGTTCACATGTTCCTGAATTGAGCAGCAAAGCAGCAGGTATCGAGGAAGAGATAGACCGGCTTGAAGGAAGGCAGAGAGATATTGAATCTGTGATCAATGCAATAACACTGGACATGAAATATGCGGGGACCAGGATAGACGAGTTCAAATCCCGTCTTTTAGAGCTTGATACAAAGAGAGATAGCCATCGCGCAAAAATAAATGAACTGAAGGTACGGTTAAAAGATCTTGACAGCGAGCTCAATGCCAGGAACCTGAGAGAAAAAGAACTGGGAGGAGAACTGCTTGAACTTCAAAACAGCAGGTCAAAGCTCCAGCAGGAACTGGCCTCCATAAAGGAAAGGCTTGAGGATGTACTGAGGGTGAGTATGGAGATGGAAAGGAACCTGCTTGCTCTTAATTCTACAAAAGAAGCGCTCACAGAACAGATCATCGCAATTGACAATGAGATCGCAGAGCGTGGATTGAACCGTGATGAAGAGGTGCCAACTTCTGAATCCATAGCGTCAAGGATCTCGGCGCTTACGCGGGCGATGGAGAAACTTGAGCCGGTGAACATGAGGGCTATAGATGAGTATAACGAGGTCGGGAACAGGCAAAAAGACCTGAGGTCACGCCGCGATACCCTGTCCAGAGAGAGGGAGGAAATAATGATCAGGATAAAGAAATGCGAAGAAATGAAAAAAGACGCTTTCATGAACAGCTTTAACGGGATTAACGAGCAGTTCAAACAGGTGTTCCATGAGTTATCCGACGGGAGCGGCGAACTGTTCCTTGAAAATCCCGATGAGCCCTTCTCAGGCGGGATGACCATAAAGGCGCAGCCCTCGGAGAAGACACTGCAGCGCCTTGAGGCGATGTCTGGAGGCGAAAAAAGCCTGACCGCCCTCTCGCTCTTATTCGCGATACAGCAATACAGACCTGCTCCATTCTATGCTTTTGACGAAATAGACATGTTCCTTGATGGTGTGAATGCTGAGAAGGTGGCAAGACGCATACAGAATGCTGCCTCCAATGCTCAGTTCATCGTTGTGTCACTCAGGAAGCCAATGATAGAGGCTGCAAAGAGGACAATAGGCGTGTCGATGCAGGAGAGCAACATATCGAGCATCACAGGCATCCAGATGAACTGAACCAAAACATATAATTTATAATGGGCAATATAGGGTAATATGGTTGACAGGAAAGAGAATCAGGATGTCCGGTCTGAAGTGATGGCAGTAATTCTGAACATCAGTAAGAGCCTTGCAAAAGGTAAATTGGGGGCTCTTTTTGTTATTGCAGACCGCGGAAAGATAACCGGCAACTATCGTCCCCATTATCCACAGCTTCAATTCACAGGAAATATCCTCAGTAAAGGGATGGATTCTGTCGTAGAAAAACTCGCCACACTTGACGGCGCAGTGATATTCACCCCTGACGGAGTGCTGTTAGCGTACGGTTCAAGGATCTTGAAGTCCGAAACCCTTTTAGGTTATGGGACAAAACATGCTGCAGCCAAAGGGATAACCTCTTATGATAAGAACGCCACAGCAGTACTGGTTTCTGAAGAGAGCGGCTGGATAAAGGTATTCCAGAAGGGTGAGATAGTGCTTGAGACCGATTCTGTGGATATAGAGCCATCAACCCTCGAAAAAATATCAAGTTTTCTAACGAATAAAGACATGGCTCTCCTTGCAAGCGCAGGGATAGCGGCAGCGGCAGGATTTGCTCCGGCTGTACTGATAGTGGGCGGAGCGTACATGGTGGTAAAAACAGCGGGCGAAGTTATATCTTCAACCTTTAAGAAAGATAAAAGCAAATAATATGATCCATTTCACAAAACTGCACGGTAACGGGAACGACTTCATACTCATTGATGAATATGATGGTGAGGTTATCCCGGATGCTGAAAGATCCCCTTTCGCGATAAAATACTGCGACCGCCGCTTCGGTATAGGTGCTGACGGCGTACTGTATCTTGGAATTTCTGATAAAGCAGATATCAGGATGAAGATCTTCAATGCAGACGGCAGCGAGGCTGAGATGTGCGGGAACGGGATTCGCTGTCTGGTGAAGTATGCGCTCGATAAGGGTTATATAAAAGAGAAAGCCAGGGTGGAGACCCTTGCGGGTGTGCTTTCCATAACTTCGCGTGTGGATGAAGGCACCTGGATAAAGGTAAATATGGGTAAACCTGAATTTGCCCGGGAGAAGATTCCGGCAAAAGGGACAGGTGAGTTCCTTCTCGTGAGCCTGCATGGGTATGAGGTTTCTGCTGTCAATACAGGTGTTCCCCATACGGTTATTCTTGTAGATTCACTGGATGACAGGCTTATGGCTGATGCCCCGAAGATCCGGTACGACCCCGTGTTCCTTAAGGGGACGAATGTGAATTTTGCGCGCGTGGATTCAAAGAACGAGATCACAGTACGCACGTATGAACGCGGTGTGGAAGGAGAGACGTTGAGCTGCGGTACTGGTTCTGTGGCATGCGCGGCAGTTGCGCGAAGGCTGGGAAAGACCGGGGACAGAGTAAAGGTAAACACAAAGGGCGGAGAACTTGTGATCACTATAAAGGATGATGCTGCCTTTATGGAGGGACATGCCGAGCGGGTTTTTGAAGGATCAATATAAAAACTGGTTGTCAGGGTCTAGATAATTTATTTAATTACCTGTTTTCAGGGTTGCAATAATACTGAAAAATTGTCCAACCACATGACCAATTCGTGGCATGAGCATCCAATTTTTTTAAAAGGATAAGTTTAAGTATTTGCTTATATGTAATGATTAAAAATCAATATGTAACTAATAATCAATATTAATTAATGCTAATTAATATGAGGAGTCTATCATATGGGATGGAAAAACGTTTCAAGTAATATTATGGTGACAGCTTTATTGCTGTTGGTATTGCAGTTGTTCATACAGCCTGTGCTGGCTTCTCCCCCGAATTTGACAAATAACTCCTGTGCTGAATGCCATCGCAAACTTGTTTTTACGTCCGAGGAACAGAGGCAGTTCATCGATATACGGATCAAGCATATTGAGAGCGGTATTTCCTGTTCTATTGTATGCCATGAGGACAAGCTCAATAAATCCATAGCAAGCACTTATGCTATGTGGTCTATTTCCACTCATGCGCTTTTTGAAGTAACCTGTGAAAAATGCCATGGAGGCAACAAATTAGCAAATTCAAAGAATGAAGCACATGTTGGTCTTTCCAATAAAAGCATAGCCCGTGCGGTTACCCCTGAGATGTGCGGCAAATGCCACTTACCTGAACTTGATGAATTCAAGAGTTCAAGTCACTTCAAGAAACTTGAATCAACCGAAGAAGGACCGGCACCCGCATGTGTTACATGCCATCAGGCTCACAGTGTCCGCGTGCTGACATCTTCGGAAATAGAGGATTTCTGCAGCAACTGCCATAACCGCATAACAGGGATCGATCCTTCAGTGCCTAAAAAAGCAGAAGCGGCATTATCTTCTATCAGCGAACTGCAAAACGAGATCGCAAAAGCAAGAGCTGCAATAATTACTGCAAAAGCAAAAGGCGCAGATGTGAAGGAAGCTGAGGCAAGTCTGGAATCAGCGAGGTCAATATTAAAAGACATTCCTTCGGTCTGGCACAGGTTTAACCTGAGTTACTTTGAGACTGAAGTCCATAGGGGTATTGCTGATGCAAGAAATGCAGAAAAACAGGTTCCTGCACAGACAAAGACCGCTGAACCCGAAAAATCTCCCGGATTCGAAGGGCTGCTGTTAATGACCGGCATGATCGCGATATATCTATTAAAACGGCGTTAGGAGAATATCACGAGAAAAACGAATGTGGGACGGATATTGAATTATACGGGATGATAGAATGAATTGTAAATCATATATTATATTATTTAGCAGTGTATTGTTAATGGCATTTACCATCGTGCCTGGCGCCGTGGCAGACAATTCCTGTCTGAATTGCCATGAAAAGCTCTCAGCTTTCAGCGAGAAAGAAAAAGAGCTCAATGAAGTCAGGGTAAAACATCTGGCAAGGGACGTGGCATGTTCTCTTGAATGCCATGCAACGACCATTGATAGGATCGCAAAGAGCAATTACGAGCAGTGGACCAGATCCAAACATGCCATGTTCAATGTAACATGCAACAACTGCCATGGCGGCGACCCTGATTCTAATATTAAAGAGAATGCACATACGGGGGTTGCCAGGTCGTCGGACTTCAACAGCACAGTTTTTTACAGGAATGTACCTGAGACATGTGGAAAGTGCCATACGCAGGAACTGAATGAGTTCAGGGATTCCACGCATTACCAGAGACTTAAGGCGCTCAAGCAGGCGCCAACATGCGATACCTGCCATTCGCCCCATGACTTCAAGGTGCTAAACGTTAGTGAGTTCCAGGGGTTGTGCAGCCAGTGTCATAATACCGACATGAGGATCGCTCCTTCGGATGCTCCTGATAAGGCAGTAACCGCGCTTAATAATGCTGAAAAGCTGAAAAACGAGATAAAACTTGCGGAAAATGCCGTAAAACTGGCAAAACAGCAGGGAAAAGACGTTTCAGCTGCGCAGAAATCTCTGGATACTGCAGAATCGATAAGAGATAACCTTCCGATACTATGGCATGGATTTAACCTGCCGCACTTTGAAGAAGTGATAGATGCGGGTATCAAGGCTGCCCGGCAGGCACAGCTTGACACGGGTATGCCTATTGCAAAACCATCGACCCCGGGATTTGGAATTATTGTTTCACTTGCAGGAATATCTGCCCTGTATCTGCTTATTCGCAGGAGTAAATGAGGTGCAATGAGTATGAATAATAGAAGATTAAATCAGTTATTCCTTCTGGTTATACTGGGTTTCCTGTTGCTTTCCCCTGCTTTAAGTTCAGCAAGACCTGAATATGCTGTCAGGGAGAGCCGCAACTGTCCCTACTGTCATACAAGGGAGGGTCCCCCGCAGCTTAACGAGGCAGGAACCTATTACGGGACAAATAACCATTCCATCGAGGGCTATGTGCCTTCACCAAAGATGACCCCTGCACCTGTGCCGACCGAGGAGATCGAGATAGGCGTACAAATGAATACCTGGGATGTGGGTATCAGCGCTATTGTCATGATTCTGCTGATACTTGCCCTGGTATACGCTATTCGGTTATGAGGTAAAACCATGCACATAGAGAAAATTGAATACGGACCTGAAAAAACAGGTTTAATGTCGCAGGTTGCTTTCACCCTGATAGTTTTATTGACGATCGGGGCTGCGGGATTGACCGGAATGCTCATTTTGAAATTGATCAACGCCCAAACCTCAGAAGCATCAACAAGACCATTCATAGAGGATATTGGGAAATTGCTTGCATATCTGCTTTTCGACTTAGGGGCTATCATATACCTGTATGTGAAAGGTCTGCTGCAGGATGAATACGTTACCACGCTGGAGTGATAACATGGATGACAAGATTACTCTGACAATTACAAGAAGAAAGTTCACTGAGATACTTATCGGTCTGGTTGCAGTATTTTTTGCGTCAGGCGCGATAGCTACGATATTAAAATACTTATGGCCGGAATCTGCCAGCAAAGGCGCATCAGTGGAAGTGATGATAGCAAATGTGGACGAGGTGCCCACCGGAAGCGTCAAGAAGTTCATGTTCAACAACAAGGCAGCAGTGCTTTTGCACATGCCTGCGGGTTTCAGGGCGTTTGGTTCCATTTGCACGCATCTTGGCTGCATATCCTACTGGAAACCTGATGAAAATATCCTTTTCTGTCCCTGTCACCTTGGCAAGTTCGATCCAAATACAGGGGCTGTAATATCAGGACCTCCGCCATCGCCTCTTCCTGCTATCGATATCATCGTAAAAGAAGGTGCGATATATGCGCTCAAGTGGAAAGATCCTGAATACGTGAAGACGATTTCATACTATGCCGGAGCGGCGTGAGGTGATAATATGAATCTATCAGAAAAACTCTATACATGGTTCGATGAAAGGTTAAAACTGAGTGAACTCCTTCCGCCGATAGTGAAGCATCCGGCGCCAGAGAAGGCGACCTCAAATCCTCTCTACTGTCTTGGCGGTACGGCGTTCCTGTGTTTCCTGATCCTTGTGCTTACAGGGATGTTCCTTGCGATGTACTACAAGCCTACACCTGTTGAGGCATATAACAGCGTGAAACGAATAATGACAGAAGTCCCCATGGGAAGCCTTATCAGAAGTATCCATACCTGGGCTGCCAATACAATGATAGCAGCCGTGATGCTGCATATGATGAGGATATACTTCATGGGCGCTTACAAGAAGCCGCGTGAACTTAACTGGGTCGTCGGTGTAAGTTTGTTTCTTATAACCACGACCTTCGGTTTCTCAGGATACCTTCTTCCATGGGACCAGCTGGCTTTCTGGGCTACAAAGATCGGTACCGGGATAGCGGGATCAGTTCCGATAATCGGAGGATACATTTCCCTGATACTGGTTGGAGGAACTGACATCGGGGCGGAAACGCTGACGCGATTCTATGCTATACACGTTCTGATACTGCCTGCGACTATAGTGGTCCTCCTGCTGCTGCATTTCATTATGGTCAGACTCCAGGGGATCTCAGGGAGGTTGTAATATGGCATTGATAGAAGTTGAAAAGCATGAAATAGATGAACCGAAGCATGAACCTGTAAGGGTTCGTGGGCTTCCGTTCTTCCCGCATTTCCTGCTCAGGGAAGTCGTGGTTATGTGCCTTGTGGCTGGAAGTCTTGTATATCTGGCTTCAGTATTCCCCGCAAGTCTGCAAAAACCCGCAGACCCGTTCGATACTCCTTCACCGATCTATCCTGAATGGTATTTCCTGTATGTGTTCGGTTTCCTGAAATTCTGGATATGGAATATCGGACCGATAGAGGCAAAGACCATAGGAGTGACGCTGCCGATGGTGGTCTGGTATGGCATCCTGTTCCTTGTGCCGTTCATAGACAGGAACCCATCTACGGATTTAAGGAAGAGGAAGGTCGCAGTGGCTCTGGGTATCCTCGCGGTGCTTGGCATACTGTATTTCACCTATTACAGCATCGTTTACCACTGATGAAAGTGTCAAAGTCGAAGTATGAAAAAATAGACGCTATATCCAAGATAGCAGGGCTGATACTTGTGGCTGTCAGTATAGATAATGCCGTGAAGGGCAATTATTTCATTGCCCTTTTTCTTTTCGGTCTTGGAGGGATGATAAGTATTGTGCCTGTGTTCATCACGGTCGAGACTTCTGTGTGAGCAAGTTCTTTAATTTTTCTCTGTCTATCCTGCCTGAGAATATTATTTTTCCGTCTATTTCAATTACAGGTATCAGGTACTTATATTTTTCAAATGCTTCGCGGTCGTTTTCTATATCGACTTCAGTGATCGAAAAAGTTAGTTCTTTCCGGAGGTCATTAAGTTCTTTCTTGGTGATGTCGCAGAGGTGGCAGTCTTTTTTGGAGTAGAGTGTCAGTTTTAGCATAGAGATTATTTCAAACCACCTGATCAAACAGCTAACAGAACACCTGCAGTAAGCCCTACTATCACCGCAATAACAAAGCTGAGCAGCGTCCCTATCAGCACATATTCCCCCACCTTCCGCGATTCGCTGAATCTGAAGATGGACTTTGCCGCAACCAGGAAGCCTATCGCTGCATACTGCTGCAGGAGAATAAAGGTGAGGATCAAAAAGCGCTCAAGCCATCCGATCCATGTCCCTGCCTTCTCAAGACTTTTATCTTTCTCTGCGCCCTCTTTTTCGCTGATATCCTTCCTCCATTTCTCTGTAATCCTGTTTATCAGCACACTGCTCGGCCAGATCACGATAAGATAAGCTGCGGCGACGACCCAGAGCTTTGTTCCTGGGTATAGTAATTGTCCCAGAGCTGCTATGTCTTCTGGATCAGGAGCTACCACCAGTATCCATATTACAATAAGAACAACGAAATGCCCCAGCTGGTCTGCCAATAAGCTCTTGAGATCATTTTCATATCTTGCTTTTATTCCATCAATTACAATATGCGTGGCAGCGACAGCCGCAGGCAGCCACATCAGGCTCCAGAACCCTGAGAACAGATATGCAAGAACTCCAGCGACGATCCCATGCAGATAGAGATGTTTTGAGCGCCACCCATCCTTCCTCCTCTGTTCTACCCACGAATCGCTCTGGAACACGAAATCAGTAAGCATGTGAGCTATCAAAAGGCGAACGAGCAATGAGATATCCATCTGGTCCATCATTATAAGCCTTCTTCCTTATTGTTCTTATTTATAAGTCTCCAGCATTATATTTAATAGTTTCCCTGTACCTTTGCAGGAACTCCTGAACCGCCCTCATACCGCCTGTCCTCAGACGCTGGAACACGGCGGGCTGGGTGATATTCAGTGACTTTGCTATCTCTTCCTGCGTTTGGCCCATGATATGATGCATGACAGCCTCAGCCTGTTCCCTGCTCCATCGCATTATCAGGGCATCGAGCAGCGCGCATTCAGCGCGCAGTTCATCGTTGAGTTCCTTCCAGGGTGTGAGCGCTGTGATATTATGATCGCCTTTTTTCATGCTGTCAAGTCCTTTCCCTGAGTTCCTGAAAGCCTCTCCATCTCCCTCTCCTGCTTTTTTTCCCAGGCGGTCGATAGTCCCAAGTCCTATGGCGATCCTCGTGTCAATGCGATGGCTTTTTCCACTGAAACCCGATATCAGGCATGAACGAATGATCAGCGCAGCCAGCAGCGCCTCATCCGGCATGGACAATACTCCCTGAAAGCTGTCGCCCCTGAAAATATGGAACTTTGAGGCTATCATGCCGGGCGGGAGCTTCCTGAAGGTGCCTTTAAGTATCGACAGTACTTTTTCCCGGTCTTTAGGCTTGAATCTCGAATAACCGATCAGATCGCCCGTCAGGACAGCATAGATTTTTCCTGCACTCATAATATCAACAAATATAATGTCATGACCTTATAATCATGTATTATAAGTCTTTGGACTTATATTAACTTTGCGCTATTTGGTGACCGTTACATTACATGTTGGTTTAATTTTGTCCTGAATTTCATGAATTGGTGTCTTTTTGAGTGCAGGTCTTGAAAATCCTGTCAAAGGTCACGATTTGTTGGGCTCTGAAATATTCTATCTGCGAAAATCTGCGTAATCTGTGGATAAAGTTTCAGATGAGAATCCGCAGATTTCGCAGATTAGCGCAGATTTGTTGTACCGGATTCTTTCCTCAAAGGTCATAATTTTAATACAATCAAAGCATATTCTGTCAACATGCCCTGCGAAAAGTTCACAAAAAAATTCGATGATTATAAAAAGATGCGTATAATGAAAAAACTCTTCGGTACATTCGGCTTTCGCGGTATCGTGAATGAAGGGCTTGACGCTGATAAGGTAAAACGGGTGGGCGCGTCGCTTGCGCTTTACCTGGGTGAAGGAAAAACCATTGCCATTGGAAAAGACCCGCGCATCTCCTCTGATATGCTTGAGGAGGCACTTATCGAGGGCATCACTGAACACGGATGCAATGCTCTAACTCTCGGAATAATAACCCCGAACACGCTTTCTCTTGAAATTGCGCGACAGGCAGACGCGGGCGTAATGATAACAGCATCGCACAACCCTCCTGAGTATAACGGTATAAAGTGTTTGAGCAAGAGCGGGAGAGGTTTCTCTCCTGAAGAAGATCTTGCGATCGAGAATATTTATTTCGGTGATATTAAGGCTGGGGTAAAAAAAGGAAAAAAGATCATAGACAGCAAAGCGAGCGACCGTTACAGGGCACACATAATCCAGTATGTACAGAAGCTCTTTCCCGTAAAACCTATGAAAATCGTTGTGGACGGCGGCGGAGGCTCTGCGTCCACAGTTACTCCGGAAATCCTTGAAAGGTTGGGGTATGAAGTTGTGCGGTTCAACTGCAAATACGATGGCATGTTCAGGGAAAGGAATCCGGAACCCACGGATGCGAACCTGGAAAAGCTCAGGAAGCTTGTAATATCAGAAAAAGCTGACATGGGCGTGGCGCACGATGGAGACGGCGACAGGACCGCGTTCATCGACGAGAATGGGAAATTCGTCCAGGGAGACGTCAGCGCAGCGATAATCGCTGACCATGTGCTGCGGCAGAGCAGCGATAAGAAAAAGTTAATTGCTGTGACCATTGCATTCTCCAACATCATAAAAGATGTGGCAGAGAGCCTCGACGCGCAGGTCATATATACGCCAGTTGGTGAGCCTTATCTTGCTCAGGCAAAACTCATGTGCGGCGCGCAGGTGGGACTTGAGGAGCATGGTTCAGTGCTTCTTGAGTGGAGCCGCGAGGGCCCGATGCTGGCAGGATTAATGGCAGGAATACTCTCGAAGGAAGAGATAAGCCTGTCCGAACTTGTAGCTTCGTACCCTAAATATTACCAGATAAAGGATGCCAGGGTGCTTCAAGAAGGCAAGAAGCCGCAGGCTGTACTGGACAGGTTGAAAAAGGAGATACCGCAGGATTATGAGCGTTTAACTGATATGGACGGCGTCCGCGTGGACTATGAGGATGGGTGGTTCCTTGTGAGGGCAAGCGGCACAGAGCCCAAGGTCAGAGTATTCTCTGAGGGAAAGACTGAGGAAAGGGCGCAGGAGCTGAATAAGATCGCGCTGCAAAACATGGGGCTTGAACACCCGGTCAAAAAGTAAACCTTACTTTTTATCCCTGATCTTCAGCGTTTGAGAAATCGTTAATTTTAAGTACCCATAATCATCTCTGTGATTATGCCAATCGAGGGATTTGTAGAGTATAAAAGAAGAGAATATTGTAACGATGTTAAATGCGCTATCCAGATGATAATGAACCATAAGGATCAGGACTCAGCAGAGTACAATGAATTGCGGCAGATATGCCAGGATAATTGCCTGCATACTACTTACGAATTCCATCACTGGCTGGTCGATAAAGGCTATTTACTGCTCAGACCTGAGAAAAAGAAATAGGAGGAAATTGAAAATGAACTGGGGTATGAAGAACAGGCTTTCACGGATAATCAAACCACGAAGCGGGCGCTGCGTTATGCTCGCTGTTGACCATGGTTATTTCCAGGGTCCCACGACAGGACTTTCAAATCTTGGCGAAACGGTTGAACCGCTGCTGCCGTACGCTGATGCGCTTATGATAACAAGAGGCGCTGTCAGGAACTGGATAGACCCTGCCGCTGAAATACCAATTATACTGCGCGTCTCAGGAGGGCAGAGCGTCCTGAAGGAGTTGTCAAACGAGATAATAACCACCAATATAGAGGACGCAATAAGGATCAATGCGACTGCCATAACGTGCTCGGTATATATCGGCGGGCAATTCGAAAAGGAAACAATAGATAATCTTGCAAAGCTCGTTAATGAGGGAGAAAAATATGGCATCCCGGTACTTGCTGTGACCGCTGTTGGAAAGGAGATGGAACGCGATGCGCGGTATCTGGGTCTTGCTTCCAGGATATGCGTAGAGATAGGAGCGCACATTATCAAGACCTATTATACTGAAGACTTCGGGAAAGTGGTCGATGCGTGCGGAAATGTTCCGGTCGTTATTGCAGGCGGAAAGAAGCTGCCTGAGAAAGAGGCTCTTGAGATGACTCATAATGCGGTATCTGATGGAGCTACCGGAGTTGATATGGGAAGGAACATATTCCAGAGCGACAGCCCTGTTGGTATGATACAGGCGGTCAGGTCGATCGTGCATGAAGGTAAGTCCGTGGATGAGGCTTACGAGATATATGAACAATCAAAGTAATAGAACCGCAGATAAACGCAGATGAACGCAGATTACTGGTATCTACGTTTATCCGAGTTCACGGTTATTATATTGTAGAAAATCTTATTCCCATGAAAACCGCTGTATATTATAACAATAACGATATCAGAATAGAGGAAAGACCAAAACCTGAAATAAAAGATGGCGAGATACTGGTAAAGGTCAGAGCTTCAGGGATATGCGGAACTGACCTGATGGAATGGTACCGCATAAAGAAAGCGCCGCGAGTCCTTGGTCATGAGATCACCGGAGATATTGTTGAATCAAGATCTGATAAATACAGCACCGGACAGAGGGTATTCGTGAGCCATCATGTCCCGTGCAACGAGTGCAAATACTGCCTTGCCGGGAACCATACCGCCTGTGAAACGCTTCATAAGGGAAACTATGATCCGGGCGGGTTCAGCGAGTTCATACGAGTGCCTGAGATAAATGTTGAAAATGGCACTTATATCCTGCCCGATGATGTTTCTTATGAAGAGGGGGCAATGATAGAGCCCCTTGCCTGCGTGATCAGGGCGCAGAGGATGATCGGGGTCAGCGAAGGGCAGACAGTCCTGGTCATGGGTTCAGGGATATCCGGTCTCCTGAATATAAAGCTGGCTAAGCTGAGAAAGGCAAAAGTCATTGCAACCGATATTAATGATTACAGGCTGAAAATGGCAAAAGAGTGTGGAGCAGATGAAGTGTACAATGCAAATACTGAGTTGAACGTGAAAGCTGACAGGATCATTATGTGCACGGGAGCGATGCCTGCTTTTGAGGCTGCGTTCAGGTATATTGACAGGAAGGGGGTAATAATGCTCTTTGCCATCCCTAACAAGAACTTTCCCATTCCTGTTGAGGATTTCTGGAGGAATGAATTAAGCATTGTGTCAAGCTACGGCGCGGCTCCGGTTGATCTTGATGAAGCTCTTGAATTGATCAGCGATGGCAGAATAGATGTTAAGGATATGATAACGCACAGGTTGAAACTTGAGGATATCCAGAAGGGTTTCAAGATCGCAGGAGAGGCAAAGGATTCACTAAAGGTGGTATTGACGGCATGAGTATTCATGCGAGGGATGGGATTTGAACCCACGAACCCCTTCGGGACTAGCCCCTAAAGCTAACGCCTTTGACCGGACTGGGCGACCCTCGCATTTTGCGCCATAGATTGCGTACTGACTGGGCGACCTCCGCGCAATAGCGTCCAGATTATCCTGCTCCCATATATCTCTGGCGTTTAAAATCATAGAAACCTTTATGCCGGTTAACACCGTTAACCCGTCTGGTGACAACCAATGAGGAATCGTCTTTGCCACCGCGAACAGCGGTAATACAACAGAAAACGTATCGACGTTGAACACTGACTTGAAGTTCGAGGCTCTACCTCCCTCCGCAAAGCTTGTTTTTAAAGTACTTGAGAACGGTAGATTGCTGACCCAGAAAGAAATAACCCGGGAAAGCTATTTGCCCCCCAGAACTGTCAGGTATGCGCTTGACAGACTGAAAAAAACTGATATACTTGAGGAACGGTTTTATTTCAGGGATGCGCGACAGAGCCTTTATGGGATAAAGAATTTCCAGGGACAAAAGGAGGTGGAGATGCACGTGTAAGTATCATATATCTCCACTTTTTCGGGATGCGGCTCTCCCACCCATGCCAGGAACCTGTGCAGCCCAAAGAGCAGGTGCTCCCTCTCTTCAGATGTGATAAGTTCATCAAGCCCGGATTGTTCTTTTTGATACATAATAATCAAATGCATGGTAAGTTCTTTATATTACCTTGAACTATTGGAATCAGGGTGATACTTACGGCATTTGAATTTCCAATATTAGCTGCTCTGGTGTTAATCGTATTAATACTTGCGCAGGCGATAAAAGTAGTTAGAGAGTATGAACGCGTTGTTATCTTCAGGATGGGGAGATTGATCGGGGTGAAAGGACCCGGGATTTTCCTGATCATCCCTCTTGTGGATAGTATCGTAAAAGTCGATCTGAGGATAGTTACGATAGATGTACCGAAGCAGACCATAATAACAAAGGACAATGTTACCGTAGATGTTGATGCAGTCATTTATTATCGCGTCGTGGAGCCCCAGAATGCGATCACCAAGGTAGAGAACTTCTGGGTAGCTACCAGCATGCTCGGACAGACGACGCTTAGAGATATTATCGGGCAGATCGATCTTGATGACCTGCTCTCAAAGAGAGACGAGCTAAACAAGAAGCTCCAGGTGGTGCTTGACGAAGCGACAGACCCGTGGGGCATCAAGATATCAGCGGTGACCTTACGCGATGTGAGCCTTCCGGAGTCCATGATGAGAGCCATTGCAAAGCAGGCTGAAGCAGAGAGAGAGCGCAGGTCAAGGATAATCCTTGCAGAGGGTGAGTTCCAGGCAAGCCAGAAGATGACAGAGGCTGCTGAATTATACCAGAAAGTGCCCATCTCCATGAGGCTTAGGGAACTCCAGACACTGGCTGAAATAGCACGCGAGAAGAATATGATAGTGGTCACGACAGGCGCCCCTGGGGGAGATATAAGCAGTATTGCAGGACTGACCGGAGCCTTCACAAAAGCTGAACATAAATGAAGGCTTTTTTTATTTTTTTTCTGTTTCTCGGTCTTGTGCAGGCTGCCGGAGCGCAGGTCATAGTTGTTGAGCTGAACGACGCCATAACCCCTGCCAGTGATGATATTGTAAGTGAAGCCCTTGAAAATGCGCGCCAGTCTGAGGCGCAGGCACTTGTGATAACCATGAACACGCCCGGCGGCGGTCTTGACGAGACAAAAAAGATACTTGACCACATCCAGAATTCCCCTGTGCCTGTCATAGGTTATGTTTACCCGAAAGGCGCCACAGCATGGTCAGCAGGCACGATCATACTCCTTGCGACAGATGTGGCTGCCATGGCGCCGAATACGATAATAGGCTCAGCCCAGCCTGTGGAGATGACTGGAGAAGGAATAAAACCAATCAAAGAAGATAAGATAATTAACGCCATTGTGGCGCTGGCGAGAGAGAAGGCAAAGCAGCACGGAAGAAATGAAACAGCAGCTGAGCAGTTCATAACTGCCAATCTCAATCTTGATGCAGAGAAGGCAAAGGAGGCTAAAGTAATAGAGGTGATTGCGGAAAGCATCGAAGACCTTCTGGTAAAGGTTGATGGAATGACCGTTAAAGGCAAGGTGTTAAAGACATCCGGGGTTGAATATACATATCACTCGCCGTCACTGAGATTGATGCTCATGGGCACTCTTTCAAATCCCATCCTGGCATCGCTGCTATTGTTCATCGGGATATATTCGCTCATATTCGGGCTCACAAGCCCTGGATACGGCGCAGAGATATTCGGTGTGATAGCCATAAGCATGGGGTTGATCGGGCTTGGTTTCTCCATAAACGTGACAGGTCTTTTCCTGATCGCTTTCGGGATCGGTCTGCTGCTGTTCGAACTGCAGGTTTCCACCTTCGGGATCATCGGTATGGCAGGGATAGCATGCGTAGCGCTGGGGAGCATACTTCTTGTGCCTACCGGATATCCGAATATGTACTCTCCTGAATTCCAGACCAGCCTCCTTATCAGTTTGCTTATTCCTGCTGTTATTTTCGGGGGATTCCTTGCCTTTGCGATATATAAAATGATGGAGATACGGAGAAAAAAGCCTGTGATAGGGGATTTCATAGGGGATACTGCCCGGACCATAGACGAGATAACACCTGAGGGAAAGGGGTATGTCAGGTATCAGGGCGAGATGTGGCTTGCGAAGTCGGAAGGGAATATTGAGCCGGGGAGAAAAGTTGTGATCAAAGGGAAGGATGGACCTGTGCTTGTGGTGGAGATGGACGAGATACAAAGTTGATAACGGGTTATTGAGTTAGCAATTTCAAACATACTTCAGCCGGGAAATAAAAGTTATTTAATATTTCCCCAACCCTCAACTTCTCGATCTTCGCCTGTGCCTCATCAACCGCCTTCTTCTGACTACAAGCAAGGAGCAGTATGCTTATCTTCTATTACACGCAGACAATCCAGCTAATCGGGTCTCTTTACACGTATCCAGACACTTATCACATGTTCCGCTCTCTTCATCTGGATTCTGGCATTTTAAATAATGGTAAATTGCCTTTGAAATAGCTTCTTTAATGGAGGGCTCTCCTGTTTTTTCCTTTAATGCAATTGTATCCTCATAAGGCATTACAGATTGGACATGAACTATCTTTGTCATCATTTCTTTTTTCTCCTTCGTTTCCTTTTAAGAATATTATATACTATGGAAGTATAAAGCTTTCCGAATAACTCGATACATATACATAATGTGAATTATCCAAATGTATATTGTTTATTTATATAGTCCCTTTCGTGTATACAGTCACTTTCCTTTTTCTGTCTCATTACAATATTGACTGAAATAGAATGAACTTGCATATCTCATAAAATGCTTCAATACGAATTATTATATCTTTGTGTTGCGTTTATGCTGCGAGCAAAGAAGAAAAGGACATACAAATATTGTTGATGGAACAATAATTTTTTCGAATTAAGGAAAAATTTAAAAACTATGAATAATTATTAGGTCTCTTGCGGAATGAAAAAAATGAAAAAGAAATTTAACAATAAAATCCTTATTATCGGTTATGGTTCAGTTTCGCAATGTACCCTGCCCGTTTTAATGGACAAAATCGATGTTCCGCTAAACAACATTACCATAATTGATTTTGAAGACAAAACAAAAGCTCTGAAAAAATATACTGATCAGGGATTAAAATATGTTTGTGAAAAAATTACCCGGGAAAATTTGGATCAAGTTTTGTCAAAACATGTGGATAATGAAGGCTTACTCATTGATTTAGCGTGGAACATCGGCGCCAAAGATATTATTATGTGGTGCCATGATCACAATGTATTGTACGTTAATACTTCGATTGAACTTTGGGATCCTACTGAGGGAATTTATACGAAGAGCCCGTTTGAAAAATCGCTTTATTGGCGGCAAATGCAATTGCTTGATTTTTCCCGTGATTGGAAAGATGCGCCAACTGCCGTTATTGACCATGGCGCAAATCCCGGTCTCATTTCTCACTTCGTCAAGCAAGCCCTATTGGATATTGCTGCGCGCATCTGTGCTGATAAGAAAGTTTCTCAGGCAGACGAAGAAGAAATTTGCCAGCTTGCAAAAAACAGGGATTTTGCCCAACTGGCAAAGAAATTAGGAATTAAGGTAATCCATTGTAGCGAGCGAGATACTCAAATTACCAACAGGCCAAAGGAGGTTAACGAATTTGTTGGGACGTGGAGCATTGAAGGATTGTGGGAAGAAGGGACGGCTCCGGCTGAAATGGGCTGGGGCACGCATGAGCAGAAGCTGCCGCCACTTGCCAATATACCTCCGTGCGGACCTAAAAATCAAATTTTTTTTCCTCAAATGGGCATTAATACATGGGTCAGATCGTGGATTCCGGATGAAGAAATTGTCGGTATGATGATCCGCCATGGTGAAGCATTTGGCCTTTCAGACCGGTTAACTGTTTGGGAAGATGGCAAGGCGATTTACCGGCCTACCGTAAATTATGCTTATATGCCATGTCATGAAACGCTTTCCTCGCTTTGTGAATTGCGCGGCAGGAATTATGAACTCCAGCCCAGGATCAGGATCTTAAAAGATGAAATTACATCTGGCGAGGATACTTTGGGAGCGCTCTTGATGGGGCATTATTATAATTCCTGGTGGACGGGCAGCTCTTTAAGCATTGACGAAGCCAGATCTCTCGTTCCCGGTCAAAACGCTACCACCCTTCAAGTAGCGGCTGGTATTGTTGCTGCTGTACTCTGGATGCTTGAAAATCCGCGGGAAGGTATTAAATTGCCCGACGACCTGCCTCATGATTTTGTTCTGGATATTGCTAAACCTTATCTCGGAAAATTTATTTCCACTCCGTCGGACTGGACGCCTCTTAAAAATCGCAAAATATTTTTTAAAGAAAATCCGGCAGCGAAATCCAATCCCGACCCCTGGCAATTTGAAAATTTTCTTTTCATAGATTAATAATTGTTAATAATATTGGATACAACAATGATCGAAAAACAAAATAAAATTCTAGAAAAAATTGCCCGGGAACACGGTACGCCGGTTTTTATCATAGATCATGAAAAGATCAGGGAGAATTATCGTGAATTCAGGGAAAAATTGCCTGATGTGCAGGCATATTTTGCTGTTAAGGCAAATTCCAATCCTGAAATTATCAAAACTATGTATGATATGGGTGCAAGTTTTGACGTGGCTTCTTTCCCTGAATTTATGCTGGTACATGATAATATCAAACTTTTGCCAGAGAAAGAACGGCAAGATTTTATCTGGGATAAGATTATTTATGCTAATACCATTAAGCCTGCCGAAGTCCTGGCTAAGTTAAATGAATATAAAATATTAGTTACTTTTGACAATGTTGAAGAATTGAAAAAAATAAAAAAACATGCCCCGGATGTTGGTCTGGTTTTAAGGATCCGCGTGCCTAATACAGGTTCTATGGTTGAGCTTTCTTCAAAATTTGGAGCCCACCCTGGAGAAGCGGTTGATCTTATCTCCGAAGCTGTGAATTTAGGGCTTGGAGTTGAAGGTATTAGTTTCCACGTCGGCAGCCAGTGCAATAATTTTGATAACTATTCGCAGGCTTTGAATTTCGCCTCATCAATTTTCAAGGAAGCCGAATTGAGAAATTATCAAATTGGTTTTATTGACAAAGAAGGCAAAAGAAGAAAGGTTTTGGATATTGGCGGCGGCTTTCCAGTAAAGTACACACCTGACGTAAAATCTTTTTCCGCCTTGTCTGAAATATTGAATTCGGAAATAAAGCGTTTGTTCCCCAATGATGATATTCAAGTTGTCGCCGAGCCGGGACGATTTATAGTGGCGACAGCATGTACCTTGATCACGAAAATTATTGGCAAAGCTGTTCGTGATGGAAAAACATGCTATTATCTGAACGACGGTGTTTATCATACTTTTTCCGGACAGGTTTTTGATCATCAGCACTATCCGCTGCATTCCTTCAAGGGCGGAGATAAAAAAGTTTGCGCTACGTTTGGCCCCACTTGCGACGCTTTCGACACTATTTCACTGGCTGATGAGCTGCCAGAAGATCTGCAAATTGACGATTTGCTTTATGCTGAAAATATTGGTGCCTATACGATCGCCTCAACCACCTATTTTAACGGTTTCCCGCCTCCGAAAGTGGTGCATTTGAATAAATAAAGGAAAAAAATGTTAATCAATAACCGCTATATTGTGCTCGCTCACAAATGATATGATATTACCTATCCACCTTTTCAATAAGAGGTTGTTATCTGCATAGTTCATCAAAGTCTTTTCTATAGTTTTTTGCCATTGAATACCAGAATATTTTTTCTTGAATTTTGTTATTTGCTCATTCGTCGCATTAGATTCAAAACTCCTTGCCAGCATTTTCAAAACGAAACGTAAATAGTCTTTGTTCATGAAATGAAATTTTCATTAATAACATATATAGCTTTCGTCGGAATATGGAATGATGAAAACCTATGCTTTTGCCTTTGATATTATTATCTTGAACAAATCTACGAGCCTGTCGTGCTCTTTTTCATCTATCCATTCGTCTTTGCACTGAGGGCAGACCTCAACGGTAACCCATACGCCTTTTTCAATCTCCTTACGTTCTTTTCTCATCTCTGTTTCGCATAGGGGCGATATGTTCTCCACACCTGTCCGGGCTCCGCGCATGCCGCCCGCACCGGGTCTGCAAGCAGGGAGGGGGGGCGGGGCTTCGGCGCAAGATGGGGAGTGGCGCAACTTGGCGCAAATAGGAACCTTAACTCCGCAATTTTGTAGGGAATATATTCAATTCTAAAGATTCTGCCAATTTCATCACCTTATCCGGGATTTGAGGATTCCAGTTCATTCTTGAAAGCATCAAAAGCAACATCGATATTCTCCCTGTCCTTCCACATCAAATATATTGTCTCCCATCCTTATCCCTATTTGATAAGATTGCAATCTTGCCAAATTTTTTTGACTCCTCTTTATACTCCATAACTACGGCGCTATCTTTCGCATTCACTTCATCAATCACATTTTTTAATGCTTTTATATCCCTTACAGAACCTGGCAACGGCTTTAGCAAAACTGGCAATTGTTTGTCCATTGAAAAAAACAACATGAAGTTTATTTGTTTCAAATAGAGGTGGTCAGCGTTATGCCCTTTTTCTGCATAATGTAAATTTTCTGAATAGGAAAAAATAGAACTAAGATCGAATATCAGCGTTTTGCTATCGACCATTAATTCATCAAAGAATTCTTTTTGTGAGGCATAGTCCTTTCCAATATCCCTTAGCACATCACTTAATGTATTCGGAGAAAGAGATGCATCGATCTTTTGTGAAAGTACCATGATATTAATAAGCTTTTCGCTTTGTATCGAATTGATTTTGATAAGATGGTACGTAAATCAGGCGGAGTTAGGGGTTAATATTATATACTATTCGAAGCATCATTAATATTTGTTTATGATACGTGTATAAAGTTTTATTTTAACTTTATTAAAAAAAAATGGGGGTAGGATATGAATTTAAAGAGTATATCAACTAATACTGAACGTAAAGAAAAGAGAACAAACTATGCTAGCATAGGATTTATCGGGATATTGTTTATTGTTGGAATACTGTTTACAATATCCCTTATGGGCAGCATTGTTGCCAGTGGGGACGACACTCAACAAACCAACAACACCGTCACAACAAAGAACAACCAGACTATGAGTTCAAGTACTGCATCCGTTTCTCTGACTATGCTCAGGAACAGGACTACAAATGCTCAGAGGGTGCAAGCAGCTCGTGATATTATAAATATTACAAATGCAACTATTACAAATGCAAGCTCAATGGGAATAACAGGGCTTGCAGTACCCGCAGTACTCGCAGTACCCGGTGGGATGCCGGACTATTTCGGCACGACCCCTAACTACGCCAATAGCCCTGTGCCGATCGTTGGTCCAACAGGTATCGTCTCCGGCGGGATAAGGAAATTCGTCGACTCGGTGCCGAACCTTGGGCCATCAGGCGCAAACAATATCGGGCAGTACATACCTATTGCCAAGGCGGATACTAACACATACAACGGATCAGATTACTACGAAATCGGGTCGGTACAATATACCGAGAAGATGCATTCGGACCTGAATGCCACTACACTGCGGGGTTATGTCCAGCTCGAAACAGCAGCGAATTTTAATGCCACCACCCACAAAGCCCTGAGGTACCCCAATGGCACTATTATTACGAATGCCACGGGTGTCCAGGTCTTTGCCGTGGATAATCCCCAGTATCTGGGGCCCCTGATCATAGCATCGAGGGACAGGCCGGTGCGCGTCAAGTTCACCAACTTCCTACCCACGGGCGCAGGGGGCAACCTCTTCATCCCGGTGGACACAACAGTCTTAGGAGCGGGGGAAGGACCCAATACTATTGCAGGGACGAATTGTTCGACGATCCCAAAGAATACAACCTGTTTCTCTGAGAATCGAGCCACAATCCATCTTCACGGAGGTAACACGCCATGGATAAGCGATGGGACACAGGATCAGTGGACAACTCCTGCAGGGGAAAACACAGCATATCCCAAAGGCATCAGTGTGAAGTATGTCCCGGACATGAACAACGGAACTGAGCCCAATGGAACGATGACGTTCTACTATACCAACCAGCAGAGCGCCAGGTTGATGTTTTACCACGACCATGCTTACGGAATTACCCGACTTAATGTTTATGCAGGTGTAGCAGCAGCTTACCTGGAGACAGACCAGGTGGAACAAGACTTGATCAGCGGCACCAACCTATCGGGCGCCAATCCTAATAACATGAAAGTGCTCCCCGGTGTCGGGATCCCCCTTGTCATCCAGGATAAGACCTTCCTGGACAACACCACGCTTGCAGCCCAGGACCCTACCTGGCCTTTTCCGGTGAATACAAGCAGATCCGATCTCTGGTGGCCCCATGTTTATATGCCGGGTCAGAATCCAGTTCTTGGCCCTCTAGGGGTAAACCAGATGGGCAGATGGGATTATGGTCCGTGGATGGTACCAGCGGTACCTGCCAGCCATCCGCCAATTACGAACCCATTATACAATCCATCAACTGCTCCATGGGAGAACGTTAATAATCCCGGGGTGCCTAACCCATCCATTGTCCCGGAAGCTTTCGTGGACACATCAATAGTGAACGGTAATGCATATCCATATGTCAATTTAGGAAAAACAGCATACAGGTTCAGGATCCTGAATGCAGCCAATGACAGAACTTACAACCTGCAACTGTACTACGCTTCGACAGCTGGTCCTTTTGTCAAGATTACGGGTGGCAGTGGCAGGGGCGCTTCTGCTAAAGCAACGGTAAATGCAACTGGTGTCGTTACAGGCATCACGGTTACTAACGGCGGCCTTGGTTATACTTCTGCTCCTACTGTCACAATCTTTGATGCCCCTGGCCATACTCCAGCAGGGTCTGGCGCTTCCGCCAGCGCATCAATAGATTTAATGATAGGAGGACAGGTTTTTAACATTACGGTCATGAATGGAAGCAGTAATTATTCTGTCCCAACATTATGCAAGGGGCCTACTGCGCCGAATCGGAGCCGCTGTACTGAAGTCTCAATGGTACCTGCTGTTCCGGGTGCGGCTCAATTCCCTGCAGACTGGAACGCTACTACAGGAAACGCCCTTAACCCATATTCCATATTGAACAATAGGGCAGAGGGCGTGCCGGATCCGGCATCGATCGGTCCAAATATGATCCAGATCGGCACTGAAGGCGGCTTCCTGCCTGCGCCGGTGAACATTTCTAACAGACCGCTCGGCTTTGATTACAACAACAGTGTCCCAGGGGTCTTGAATCTCCGGGAGAAAGCCCTCTACTTAGGTGGAGCGGAACGTGCAGACGTTATTGTGGACTTCTCCGGGGTCCCGGACAATTCCACACTGATCCTCTATAATGATGCACCCAGTCCGACCACGGGGTCTGACTCACGCTATGACTATTTCACGGACAACCCGGACAATACAATAATTGGAGGCGCACCTTCGACAATACCGGGCTACGGTC
Organism: Methanobacteriota archaeon; assembly: GCA_043729865.1. Lineage (GTDB taxonomy): Archaea > Halobacteriota > Methanosarcinia > Methanosarcinales > Methanoperedenaceae > Methanoperedens. Next base: position 24,136 of record JAYTKX010000131.1, on the reverse strand, counting down.
CCAACGTTAGAACTGTCATGCAATTCCGGATTAATGCATCCATTGGCACTGCGGCGGCTTATAACATGACCAATTTGACGACAGCGCTGCCCAAAGCCTACGCCCAGTCACAGGATAAGCCAATTGTGCCAGAAACGGCTTACAACACGGCATTCAGCGCGAGTTATGGCAATAATTACGTAGGACTCGCGGACACCTCATTTAACTTCACTCCTGCGGGGCAAGGCGTGAACGTCACAATGAACCTGACGCCAAAATCAATAAATGATGGTTTTGACCCCATGTTTGGCGGTCTGTTAACCATGCTTGGAGTAGAAATACCGGCGAGCCGGACAGCAGTTCCCTATAACCTATTCGATCCGCCAACCGAAATCATCAGGAACTCGAATGCGTCGACTCTCATCGGAACGCTGGGTGATGGCACCCAGATATGGAGGATCTACAGTAACAGCGTGGACACCCATCCCATGCACTGGCACATGTTCAATGTGCAGGTGATCAACCGTATTAACCAGATCACCGGAGTGATAACACCGCCCGACCCGATGGAGCAGGGCTGGAGGGAAACACTCAGGGTGAATCCCCTGGAAGACACAATTATAGCATTGCGACCGATTAAAGCCATTGTCCCCTGGGATCTTCCCAACAACATCCGTCCCATGGATGTGTTAACGCCGATCGGCTCAACGGGACAGTTCCAAAATATCGATCCAACTGGTCAGACTGCTAATGTCACCAACCACCTGGTCAACTTCGGCGAGGAGTACGTCTGGCACTGCCACATTCTTGGACATGAAGAGGGTATGATCATGCGCTCAATGGCAGTTCTGGTAACACCGAATGCGCCTATCAACCTGACCGCCGCAAATGTTACCAATGGCGTGGCGTTGATCTGGACTGACAACTCTTCGAACGAGATCAACTGGACCATCCAGAGAGCCACCAGCACTTCCGGCCCGTGGACTACCGTAGCAACGGTGCTATCCACGACAGGATCGGGAAATGGCGCTACAGTGAATTACACCGACACCACGGTGGCAGCAAGTACGACATATTACTACAGGGTGCTGGCCACCAATATTGTAGGCGACACCACGGTGTATGCTGCACCTGCGATAGGCTATCCGAACGTCGCAGCCGATTCCATACCGTCTAATACGGCTAGCGTTACATCTTCCGTGTCTTCGAATTTGACAGTATTTGCGCGCAATGCAACAACTAATTCTGTGATATATAGAAAATGGAATGGCACTTCATGGAATGCATGGCAGGATCTGGGAGGTAATTTTTCCTCAAATATTACTGCAACATCCTCGGGTAGTAACATAACTATCTTTGCACGGAATACAACAGATAATGCTGTATTGACTAAGAACCGGAATGGCAGCGCATGGAGCGGCTGGACACTTTTGGGAGGAACTGTTGCCTCAGATATTTCTGCAACATCCACGGGTAGTAACATAACTATCTTCGCACGTAATGCAACAAATAATGCTGTATTGACTAAGAACTGGAACGGCAGCGCCTGGAGCGGCTGGCAGAATTTAGGAGGTAATGTTGCTTCAAATATTGCTGCAACATCAGGTATTAACACAACTATCTTCGTGCGTGCTGCTTCAGATAATAGTGTATGGTATAAGAACCGGAACGGCAATGTCTGGGGCGCCTGGACACCTTTGGGAGGGACTGTTGCTTCAAATATTGCTGCAACATCAGGTATTAACACAACTATCTTCGTGCGTGCTGCTTCAGATAATAGTGTATGGTATCAGAACCGGAACGGTAATGCCTGGAGCGGCTGGCAACCTCTAGGAGGAACAATAACTTCTGACCCTGACTCAATCTCATTGGCAAGCTGGACATATGTATTCGTGAGTGCGGCAGATGGTAGTGGTGTATGGTATCAGAACTGGAACGGTAGTATTTGGAGCGGCTGGAAACCTTTAGGAGGTTCAATTACAGGTGCGCCTGAAGTAACTACCGGATAAAGAGGAATGCTATAAATTAATTGGATGTTCAATTAATATCCAATTAATTCTATATTTTTAGTTGCAGCGATTCATTAAAAAGCCGATGCAACCGGTTCATAAAACAACAGCCCACAACTTTAAATAAACCGCGGACATCTAACACAGGTATATCGGCCAGCACTAAGGGGATGACAGTGTAGATGCATAAAAAACCTCAGAGGCATGATTAATTGAACACTTTCAGATGGATCGCGAAGAACAAGCTGGTTTTGCTGATCGCCCCAGATGATCAGTATGGGGTTGGGATTTTTCTATACGATGTACGCAGCGCAATATCTTGGGGCTGGGGATTTGGGATGCTGAGTTTTGTGCCGGTGTTCACTGGGATTTTTGGGGCATTTTTAGACAAGGGGTTGATTTTTGGAACTAGATACATGAGTACAAAGATATCATAATTGATTGTCATATGGAGAATCATAATTTTGGCGGATAATATATCTGATAAGATAATTAGAAATACACTGTTTAATACAGTTGGGACATTCTGGCAAATAATAATTACTTTAGTTTTAACTCCATATATTATCAGTTATATTGGTATCGAGCGCTTTGGAATCTGGGCGATTGTGGGTGTGCTTACCGGTTATTTTGGGTTATTGGATTTTGGCATAGGAACAGGTTTTGTAAAATATATCTCTGAATATCATACTAAAAATGATTATAAGAAGATTAACCAGATTATCAACACGGGGGTGACGTTTTATTCGATACTTGCAATATTGATCATTATTGTAGGTTTATTTTTCATCAATCCGCTGCTTTCCATCTTTAGTATTTCAGAAGAGCTTCATAGCGAAGCGCAATTTGTATTTATGCTCGGAATTATTATTTTTTGTCTTTCTAATGCTTTAAGCGCCTTTGGGGCAATTCAAAATGGTCTGCAGAGAATGGATATTACCAATAAAATATCGATCGCAGTTTCTATACCTATGGTCATTGGAACTATCTATTTTTTAGAAAGCGGTTATGGATTACGTGGATTAATGATCAATAATGCGATTATATTTAGCATAAGCAGTATAATAAATATCATTATTGGCTTAAAGTTATTGCCTGAATTAAGACTCAGCCCTTTCCTATTTGATAAAGAGATGCTTAAGAAACTATTTAGTTATGGGTATAAGTTGCAAATAAGTCGATTTGCTCAATTAGTAAGTTTTCAAACAGACAAACTTTTGATTACTTATTTCTTAGGTATAGGATTGGTAGTATTCTACCAAATAGGTTCGTCAATAACTCAACTAATGAGACAAATTCCATTACTTGTGGTTTCGGCACTTATTCCAGCAGCATCTGAGATAGAAGCAAGAAACGGAAGGGAATCCTTGAACGAACTTTATCTGAGGGGGTCAAAACATCTGATATTCATTAGCACGCCTCTTCTGTTTTTTGTGATCATCAATGCCTCTTTAATTGTGCGAACCTGGATGGGAGAAGGATATGAGATGGCAGTATCAATAATTCAAATTTTAGCAATAGGGTATTATGCAAATACCGTAACCGGAGTGGCAAGTTCAATAGCATCGGGCGTTGCCAGAACTGAATTCGAAATGAAATTTGGTTCTTTTATGGCGATTCTGAACTTGTGTCTGGGTATAATTCTAATTATTAAGATAGGATTTATTGGTGTAGTAATAGGTACCACTATTTCATTAACCATTTCATCCCTTTTCTTTATGAAGGCGTTTAATAAATATTTAGGCTGTTTGTTGAGTGATTACATCCAATTATTCTACAAGCCATTATTTTCCTGCATCATTCCAACCTTAATAATACTTTTTTTAAATTATCACTTTTGGCCTTCTATTGTTTTATCAGACCGTTTAGTAAATTTGAGTATTTTAGGGTTAAAAAGTATAATCTTTGGAGGAATATATATTATCATTATTCTGTCATGGGGGTATATTGATGAGAAGGATAAGAGACTATTCAGAAATAAGATTCCACTTTTGAGATACATATTATAATAAATATGGAATATGCAGAAAAAATATATGAATAATGAATTGGAGGCGAAAATACAAAATGATACCAATTGGATTCTTAATAATTGTATTTGGGATTTTATTGATAATGTCACAAAAGTATGTAAAAGATAGCAGTATAAAAAAATATTTAGATCAATATCTATGGACAAAGATAATTTTTGCCTTATTTGTTTTAAGCATTGGAGTTACTTCGATCAATAATTTGATAGCTCAAAATCTTTTGGTTTTTCCATTAGGGATTCTATCCTCATTGTGGATGGATTTAGCATTTACTTTTGTTTTATTACATTCCTCATTAGCATTAGGAAATAAGAATACAGGAATATTGTTTATTCTTTCATTATTTTTCGGTTTTTTTTCTGAATTTTTAGGTGTCAAATATGGTTTAATTTTTGGACATTATTATTATAACCTACCCCCATTCTTTTTTGGAGCAGTACCCCTGATGACACCAATTTCATGGGCTATAATAATTTATATGTGTTATGGAGTAACAAACTTTATATTACAATCTGCTGGTGGCGACAAACCAAATTTAAGAGATAACCGGGTGAATCTCTTTATTATGATAATTGTCCTTTCATCAATTGATGGTTTAATCGCAATGAATTTAGATATGATTATTGATCCAATTGCTGCTCTTCCGGGTGTTGAGGCGTGGGTATGGATAGGAGGAGGTCCTTACTTTGCCGTCCCAATAAGTAATTTTATTGGTTGGTTCATGGTGACTTTTGTTGCAACATTTATTTTCAGGTTTTATGAATCGCTTTCAAATAAAACAGAGATACAAAAAGATATGAGTTTATTTACTTACATTCCAGCAGTATATTTTTTATACTTTTTAGAACATGCTACATTTGCAATGAAAAATGGAAGCCATATAGAAATTGTTTTGATTGGAGTTGCAGCAATGCTTCCGTTCATCCTCATTTCAATATTACTATTCTTAAATAAACATTATAAGGAAAACAATGAAAATAAATAATAACGTTTTAAAGTTTTGTTCAGGAATTATATCAATGTCAAGAGCATTTCCATATGGGAGATATTTAATTACTGTTTTCCCGTTTTTTGCGGTTTTAATACATAATGGTTTGATAATTTCTCCAAGGTCTTTTTTGTTGATAATCCCATTCGTAACTGCCATGGCAGCTGGATTTATCTATAATACAATATGTGATGCACAGAAAGACCCAAAAGGAAAGAATATAATCACGAGGGGGGATTTTTCTAAAAATAACGCTTATGTCGTTCTGATCACTTCAATAATCATATCTTTATTGATTTTTTGGTTAACATATACATCAAAGATAGCATTAATATTTTTTATATTTTATATTTTCATCTGGTTAGGATATAGTGGATTAAAAATTCGCTTTAAAGAGACTTATTTAGCGACGATAATAGCGTCTATTGTATTGTGGGTCGGTGCTCCTTTTATATTACTCATTGAGTTTCACTATTTTGATTATTCTACAATATTTCTCTTATTAGGATTATTTGTCATCTATATTGGACACGAAATCAAACATACAACGATAGAACATGATATTGACAAAGAGTATGATTGTAAAACGTTTGCTGTCAGATGCGGTAAAAAATATGCATCAATAATTGAATATGTCTCGCTTATAGTGGGCTTTCTACTTTTATTAACCGGTTCTTATTATTTTGAGCCATCGCTCATTGGGTTTACCTTATTATTTTCAATATTATTTTCGATTTCACTTATCTCAACAATCTGGTATGGAATTAAAGTAGGGTACAATCTGCATAAAGATTTAATATTTATTACAATGCCATATATTGTGACTAAAACATTCATTATAGCTTACGGTTTTATGGTGTTACAGCTGCCCATAATATTGGTTCTTTTTATAATTTGGATTTTTTTTATGGATAGATACCCTTAACAACGAGGTATAGATGATTTCAGTTGTATGTGTATATAATAACGAAAGATTGCTTGAGGATTATTTAGTAAAAAGTCTAAATAGGCAAACTGTTGAATTTGAGTTTATTAGTTTAGACAATACTTCAGGTTCATTCGGGTCAGCCTCCGAAGCTCTAAATCATGGCGGTAAAAAGGCAAAAGGCAAGTATATAATGTTCGTCCATCAAGATGTGGATTTATCTTCAAACTCTTGGTTGGAAGATGCAGAGAAAAGCTTAGATACAATAAATAATCTTGGAATTGCTGGCGTTGCAGGCATGAGCGAAACAGGCAATACTAATGAAAAGCGTGGGAGAAATATTATTAAACATGGCAATCCTGTTAGAATATGGCAATGGGGCAACCAGATTCAAAAACCTGAACAAGTGCAGACTCTTGATGAATGCCTGGTAATAATCCCTAAAAAAGTATTTGATGTTATTCAATTTGACGAAATCGCCTGTAACAATTGGGATTTATATGCTGTAGATTATTGTTTAAGCATTAAGAAACTGGGTTTAGAGGCTTATGCATTACCAATGCATATATATCATAAATCAACTGGGAAAATCACAAAAAATTATTATCTGACTCTTGAAAAACTAAAGAAAAAACACCGGGAAAAATTTAAACATATTTATACCACATTTGGAGATTGGAATACTTCACACCCCTTAATTTTTCAAAGGCTCTGGCATCTTATGAAAGCAAGATTAACATATCCATTTAGAAAATTGCAAAACAGGGTGGATTAATGAGGACATACCCCCAAGTCGCCATCATAATCCTGAACTGGAACGGCAAGAAAGACACCATCGAGTGCCTCGAATCTTTGAAACACATAACCTACCCCAACTATGAGATACCACTGGTGGACAACGGCTCGACCGATGGGTCGGTGGAGTGTTTCAGGGAGAGGTATCCGGGGATGGAGATCATTGAGAATGGGAAAAATCTGGATTTTGTTGAGGGAAAAAATGCGGAGATATATAGTTCAATAGAACAATAAGGAGCCAATATGGGATGGTTAAAGCATAATTATTATAAATCTATATTAAGACTATTTTTGAAAAGGTCTTTTCCAATTTGGCAAAAAATAGGGCTACATGTTACAGCAAACCACTTTTATGAGCCGATACCAGATACAAGAACTCTAAAAGATGAATTGTGGTCGAATAACTCTAATCTTGTTGGAATTAATATTAATGAAGTGTATCAAACCCATATTCTTTCAGAATTCTCTTCTATGTTTAAAGAGGAATATGAAGCGTTCCCATTAAATAAAAATGAAGTGAAAGTTCCATCACAATATTATGTAAATAATGGGGGATTTGAATCTGTTGATGGTGAGATATTATATTCTATGATTCGTTATTTTAAGCCGAAAAGAATTTTTGAAATCGGCTCAGGTAATTCAACATATTTATCAGCTCAGGCGATTTTGAAAAATAAAGAAGAAAATGGTCATGAATGTGAATTGATTGCAATCGAACCATATCCAAACGATGTGCTAGAAGCTGGTTTTCCTGGCATTTCTAAATTGATACCTTCAAAAATCCAGGATATACCTTTATCCGAATTTAATAAATTGGAAGAGAATGACATCCTTTTTATTGATTCAAGCCACGTATTAAAGATTGGAAGTGATGTTCAGTATGAATATCTTGAAATATTGCCCAGGCTTAACAAAGGAGTGATTGTACATGTACATGACATATTTTTACCGGCTGAGTACAAAAAAGAATGGGTTTTAAAGGATTATCGTTTCTGGAATGAACAATATTTGCTTCAGGCATTTCTTGCGTTCAATGATAGTTTTGAAATAATTTGGGCTGGTAGTTACATGCATTTAAAACATCCCGATAAACTGGAAGCAGCTTTCCGTTCATACAAAAGAAACGAAACATGGCCGGGAAGTTTTTGGATAAAAAAGATCAGGTGAATTATGGAACCGAAAGTCGCTATCATAATCCTGAACTGGAACGGCAAGAAAGACACCATCGAATGCCTCGAATCCTTGAAGCACATAACCTACCCCAACTATGAGCTCCTGCTGGTGGACAATGGTTCTACTGACGGGTCGGTGGAGTGCTTCAGGGAGCGGTATCCGGGGATGGAGATTATTGAGAATAGTGAGAATCTGGGGTTTGCTGAGGGGAATAATGTAGGGATCAGGATGGCGATGGAGAAGGGGGTGGATTATGTGCTGCTGTTGAATAATGATACTGTGGTGGATCCGGAGTTTTTGGGGGAGTTGGTGAAGGTGGTGGAGGGGGATGAGATGATTGGATTTGCGGGGCCTCTAGTTTATTATTACAACTATAATGGAAGAAAAGATATTATCACACATGCCGGTGGAAAACTCGACATGTGGAAGGGCAATTCATATAGTGTCGGTAGGAATAAAATTGACGACGGGCGTTACAAAAAAGTAAAAGAGGTTGATTATGTAGAAGGTTCATGTATTTTAATAAAAAAAGACTTGATAAATAGAATTGGACTGCTTGATCCAGTTTTTTTTACATATTGGGAAGAGACTGATTGGTGCATGAGAGGGTATAGAGCAGGTTTTAAATCTGTTTTTGTTCCGGATGCAAAAATATGGCATAAAGTTGCCAGGTCAAACAAAAATGGGATTAGAGAATTTTATATGGTTCGGAACAAAATTTGGTTTATGAAAAAATATGCCAGTAAGTTGCAATATTTCTCATTTATTACATATTTTTTATTGTTTAGATTTTGGAAAACAAACGGCATTTTATTGATATATCAAAAAGATTTTAAGAGTTTCACCTCATTTTTGAAAGGAATTTTTGCCGGATTTATGTGATTTAACATATTCTTAGCCATTTTTATAAAGCTTTGATAAACCATTGTTATATATTAATTTTAATGAAGCATTGGAATTATATTTATTCAACGTCTCATTAGATAATTTAGTTAAATATTCAGTTTTTGCGTTATATATTAGCTTAAACATCTCATCATAAATATAAATAAAATCATATTTGTTAATCATTGAAAAATCACCTTCAAATATTTTCTCATCGGTTTCGATTTTCGCAAAAGAAATCCGAAAAAATAATTCATTTGCATTAGTTCCACTCGCGATGACATACTTTTTTTTGATGACATATTTCTCATACCAATTAACAGTTTTATATTCTTCTAATGGATGAGAAAAACTAAATTCATGTATTTGATAGGATGGTTCATATGCTGGTGAATATATATATGGTGAAATAGAATATATATTGAAAATAATAAAAATAAAGCATAATGTTATAATGATTTTTGATATTCCATTTCTCAGAGTATTATATAGGCTTGTTGATAAAATATATGAAAAGAGCCATCCATATATGAAAATACGATTCGGAGATAATCGTATTATATTGGGAAAAAATGCAGATAAAGCATAAAGGAAAATGAGAAATATATTAATAATCAACATTGCTGTAGTAATTCCGAAAATCTTTGACTTTTTATACACAAATGCTGCATATAATGAAATCCCCCCAAATATCAAAACTTGTAAATAATTACCATAGCGAATAATTATTTGCCTTAAAGGAAGATTCTCCAAAGGAACATAGCCAATTAAAGAGGGTATATTTTGATTACTGATAAATTCTACATAAATATTTACAATAAATTGGAACGGAAACGGTGCTATAAATATCCAATAAGAAATTATAGAGACGAAACCTAAAGTTATAAAAAAAATTTCCAAACCAAGAGCTGTAAATTTATGATTGATTTTCTGCACTATATAAAAAAGTATAATAACTAGTACAAAAACTAAACTTGTAAAATGGTGGGACAAAATCAATACAAACAAAAAAATCAATGAAATAATTTTCATGTTAACAGTTAGACTTTTTTTTGTGTGAATGTATAACAAAGCTAAAAAAAATACATACGCAATGCCTTCTTGTACAAACCACGAATGAAACTCTGTATACCAAGTCAATGTAGATAAAGATAAGCAAGATAGTAGAGCAGATTTATCCTTATTAAAAATGTTTTTTGAAATTAGATATATAAAAATAGCACCACTTGAACTATACACGGATGGCATCCATTTTGCAACGATTTCTATTGGAATTAATAATAAACTCGAAGAAATTATTGAAAATATACTTAATATTGGCCAATAAACTACTATGGAAAATGACTTTGAAATTGCATCAGTCCATCCATATGACGAAATAAGTTTAGCAACATATACATTTGTTTCCGGGTCCCATCCAAACAATCCGTAATGTGGCACTACATATATCAATTGAATAGCAAAACGCAGAAAAATGATTTGAAGTAATATTAATTTACTATGATCAAAATACATAATTTGGATAAATATTGAAGCAATCATGCCAATTATTGCAATCCAGAAGACAAGTATATTTATGTTATTATCATCTTTGACAGTCAATAAATAATATGCATAGAGAACAAACGATAATAGATACAATAATAGGACTTTATTATATTTCATATAGGGTGCCTCATATTCCTTTTGTTATCAATGCTCATATTTCACTATGAATATAAAAATTTATATAAAATAATTTCCAATTTTTTGCATACTTTCTCTTTTTTGGGAATTCTCTGTAATGATATGTATCACTTCATCCTCTATTCAATTCCAATCATTCATTTTGATAGGATTTTCTATACCTTTTTATAAACTTCAATTGTCTTTTCTGCCACTGCATCCCACGAAAGTTCAGCCTTCATTTTTTGATATGCATTTTCGCCCATGTTTTCCCTCAATTTATCATCCTTTAATAATTTTATGATAGCTTCTGCCAAAGCTTCTGAATCTCTTGGTGGTACTATATAACCAGTCACATTATTATCTACAACTTCAGGTATACTCCCAACATTCGTCACGATAACTGGTTTTTTAAAAGCATAAGCAATTGGAATTATACCACTTTGAGAACCGCCAGTATATGGTAAAACAACAACACTTGCCCTTTGAAAGAAGCTAGCAACTTCTTCATCTAAAATAAATCTATTGTGTAATTCATAATGTTTCTTATTTTTTATTAAATTTTCATATTTTGAAAAATCCCCATTTCCTGCAATAATTATTTTTATATCTGGAATTGAAGTTGCTATTTTATTTTCTGCGCCAATTAAATATTCCAGACCCTTGTATTCTAAGATTCTGCCAAAAAACAGTATAGTATTTGTTTCAGGTTCTATATTTTTACTCCATTTTATATAAAATGAATAATCTCCATGAGGTATCGTCCATATCTTATTTTTTTCTATATCTTTTTTAATTAATATATTTTTTAAAAAATTCCCATGAACAATTATGGCATTTACTATTTTTCTAATTAAAAATTTTGTTAATTGTTGATTAATTTTTCCTATATAATTTTCACCCACATGCAAATGTGGATCATGCTCTGTCAAGACCAATTTATACCCTTTAACCTTTAATAGACATGAAAGAATACCTACCCAAAGATCTTCAAAAAGTATGTGGATTAGATCCGGTTTTTCAAAATCAATGATTTTAAGTATACGATAGTATGATAAAGGGTTGATCATCTTTAAAAACATTATTGGATACGATCGTTTGGAATCAATTTGAATAATTTTAATAGTAGAATCTAAATAATATTTAGGTTCATAAAGATAAGTTCCTAATAATAAAATAATCTCATTGTCAGTTTTAGATAAAGCCTCTGCTAGCTGTGAAGTATACAACTGGGTTCCACCCAATCCAGTCATCTGAATTAAGCAGATTTTCATTTCAACAACTCTTGTTCATTTAAATTACTCTCTCGTTTTTTTCAAATTAAAATATGTTTTGTGGTATTCAAATTTTTAAACAATCTTTTTAACAATTTCAACAACCTTCTCAGCTTGGTTCCCGTATGTATGCTCTTTCAACACCTTCTGACTTGCCCCTCGCCGATTTGCAGCTGTTCTTAATTTGATGACAACAGCCATTTGTACGTTTCTATCGCCTCATCTTCAGTTCACAACAATCAATTCCTTCCCTACATCGAACCACTCTTCTATACCATTGTAAGGCTGCGGCGTCCACAGTTTAATATCATGACCTCCATTCTCCAAAACTGCCATTGCGATTTCAAGATGATCAGGATGTCCCTGAATCCCTCCTCTCGATCTGGCAGCCCGCCTTGTACTCCTGACAAAGTTCTTCCCATAGGATGGGTTTTTAACATTAAAATTCATTTGAACAACCTTTCAACAAAATACATACCTACACCAAACGTTCCAGCCAATGACCTTATGCTTGCTAATAGGGGAGCAATCATTATAAACTTTCTTTCCTTTCTAAATGCCCATAACCCCAGTGGTATATTGGATAATAACAAAATCGCTAATCCGAAGAATGTTATAATTGGATTAAAGAATATCATCAAAATGGATAATAACGCAAAACTGGATAAAATGAATTGAATCTGTGCCTCATATCCTGTATAGCTATCCCCTTTGATTATTTTGTCCTTATTCCTAATGTACATTCTAACTCTCCAGTACCCTCTCCAGAATTGCTGTTTAAGATACTTTCCCAAAGAATCCGGATGATAATGGTAAACGAAAGTTTTATTCGTAAAAACCAAATCGTATCCCATTTTTTCAATATTAAATGCAAGATCAAAATCTTCGCCGCTTGCTTTTCTGTAGTTAATATCAAATCCTCCGGTTTCAATAAATACTCTTTTTATAAAACTTGCAGAGTAAGTACCAATAGTATCTATATACCTGCCAACCAATTTCTCATGCCTTTTTGCAATTTCATAATCGATATACCGCGCAATAAGACTTTCTGTATTCTTCACCTTGTACCCGCAGTTACATCCAACAATTTTTTCATTCAGTGGTCTTACCATCTCTTCCACCCAATTCACACAAGGAATGCAATCTGAATCTAAAAAAAGGATTATATTACCTTCCGAATATTCAACGCCAAGATTTCTTGCTTTTGCAGGACCTGAGTTTTTTTGCTTTAACAACTTGATTAGTAATTCACTCTTATTTTTATACGATTTTATAAGTTCAAATGATGAATCATTGCTCCCATCATCAACCACAATAACTTCGAAGTCTTTTATGGTTTGATTTTCAAGTCCTTTCGGTGTTTGAATGATTGTTTTTTCAGCATTATAAGTTGGGATGATAACGCTATTATTCATAATAATCGATCCCCGCCATCATCCCCCCCGTATGCAGGATGAAAAAATCTATGCCACTTCGCTCGAGTTCCCTGATAACTGGGGATATTCTTATGCATTACGTTCATCCCTCAATTACCTTTTTATAAACTTCAATTGTCTTCTCTGCAACTGCATCCCACGAAAGATCAGCTTTCATTTTTCGATATGCATTTTCGCCCATGTTTTCCCTCAATTTATCATCCTTTAATAATTTTATGATAGCATTTGCCAGAGCTTCTGAATCTCTTGGAGGTACGACATAGCCAGTCACATTATTTTCTACAACATCTGGTATACTCCCAACATTCGTCACGATAACTGGTTTTTTAAAAGCATAGGCGATTGGAATGATACCACTTTGTGACCCATTCGTATAAGGTAAAACAACAATACTCGATCTTTGGAAAAGTTCTGCGACTTCCTCATCTAGAATGAACCTATTATAGATTTCATAATTATTTAGATTGATTATTGAACCTTTATATTTTTCAAAATTGCCATCTCCCGCAATAATAATTTTGACATCTGGAATCGAATACTTAATTAAAGGCTCTGCTTTAATTAAGTATTCTAACCCTTTATAATCTCGAATCAAACCAAAAAATAGTATAGTTTTCCCAATTGTTTTCGTTTCTTTTTTCCATTTTGTGAAATAAGAATAGTCGCCATGAGGAATCACAAACACTTTATTTTTGATAAATCCATTGTTAACTAAAATACTTTTTAACTTGGACCCATGAACAATCACCGCACTTACAATATTTTTCATTATAAATCTGGAGAACTGGGAATTGACCTTCAAAATAAAGTTATCCCCTATATGAGGCGTAGGATTGTGTACGGTTAAAACCAACTTATATCTTTTCATCTTTAAAAATAAAGAAACCATACTTGATAATATGTCTTCGAAAAGTATGTGAATAACATCAGGTTTTTCATGATAGATAATTTTAAGTATGCAATAATATGTTGATGGGTTGATGATTTTTAAAATCATTCCAAAATATGAAGGCTGCATACTTATGCGTGCAATTTTTATTTTGGAATTGGAATAATGATTTTCATCGAAAAGATAATCGCCTAATAATACAGTTACTTCATTTTCAGATTTAGATAACGATTCTGCAAGTTGTGAAGTATATAATTGAATACCTCCTCTTCCAATCAATTGTACTAGAAGTATTTTCATTTTTCATTACCACTTTTGATATATGAATTTATATAAAATAATTTGAGGGGGGTTATGGCCATATTGCCCACATTATCAAAATATCGGTTTAACAATTGCATTAGTTCATTTGAATCATGTAAATGATTTGCTTTTATTTTAATTCCGCTTATCTTACGCCCAATCCGATAAAAAATATTTTCATTTGGAATTGACACAATTAATAATCCATCCTTTTTTAAAACACGTTTTATCTCAATAAGTGCTAATTCAACATTTTCTAAATGTTCCAACATATCCAGTGCATAAATAATGTCAAATGATTTCGATTTAAATGGTAAATGAAATATATCTGCATTATTGAATTCAATCTTTGGACATGAAAGAAAGTTATTAAAAACTGCATTGCTTTTATTAAGTTTGGTTCTCAGGTCACAAGCAATAGTTTTACCACCATTTTCTGACAAATTATACGCCATAAATCCAGCTCCACATCCAATATCTAAAACAACCTTGTTTACGGGATTTGCCATATTTAGGGCATATTTCATTCTATTCCTGAATACGAACCTTGCAAACAAGTTTTTAGAATAATATAAATCATTGCTGACCCCTATATCACTAAGTTCATCCATTACTAAGGATTTAGGTGGCATTTTAAATTCTATTTTGTTTTTCATGTTAAATCCTTTTGATATATTTTGCAACAATTGATAAAACTCCAAAACCGTACATAGAATGTTGCAATGGCAATATCAAATATGCTAACAAGCCATATGAAGATTTCATCTTATAGGTGACTTGCAGTGCAGTAAATGAAATCAAAATGATATAAGCAATCACAAGCACCTCTATAATTTTCGCAATAATCGGAAACTGTGCTAAACTAACGACAGCGATTAAAGAGATTATTATTGCAAATGGTGGTATTAGTGCGTACCATCGAATAAGCTCCCCATGCTTTCTGAAAAGTTCTGCCATCCACGCACCATATTTGAACATTCTAATCGAAAAGGATTTTATAGATGCCCTTCTGTGATGCCATACTTTGGCTTCTGGTAAATACCAGAATTTAAAGCCAGCCTTCTGCATCCTATGATTCAAATCGGCATCCTGCCCCAGTACAAAGTATTCATCAAAGTATCCAACATCTTCGATGGCAGATTTTTTATAAAATGCATTACAATTCGCTATAGATTGAACATACTGTTTTTTTGTATATCCGTGGGATTGAGCAGAACCTCCAGAGCCCATGAGTGTTTCCTGTGCATACCCTACCACTCTGGCAAATACAGGATCAGTATCAAAAACGAGATTATGTCCGCCCACGCACATCACCTCCTCTGGAGCTGCCATAAACCCATCAACCAGGGTTCTTAGCCAAAATTTATCAACTTTACAATCCCCATCGGTAAATGCAATAAAGTCTCCCTTTGCACTTTTTACTCCAAGGTTCCGCGCCGCAGCAACATTTATCTTTTCATTTAGAATTAATTTAACTGGATATTGTTTAATGATATTTTGCGTGTTATCACTAGACATACCATCGACAATGATTATTTCATAACTATTTTTTGGATAATCCAAATCGAGAAGTGAAATAATACATTCACCGATATACTTTTCTTCATTACGAATACCTACTATAATAGATACGAATGGATTTTTCAAGGCTACCTTGGCGAGTCCCCCTTCACGAGTCGACTCAGCGCGTTCCCAGAGCACCGAATATTTATTGAAAATAAAATCATACCACGCAAGGATTATCGTATATTCATTCAGCATAACATAGTATATGATCATTGGTAAAGAGACCACTGACTTTCTCCTTTGTTCCATTTCGGTTTTATTCAATTTAGTTTTTAAATATAGTAGTAAGAATAGCAATCCGGCAAAAATTAGCACAGTTAAAATAAAATGCATAATAATGATCTCAATATCCCACACAAAAACATACATTATCGGTATCCCAAGAAGAATGAAAGGAGAAATCATTGTCAATGTTTTATGTGACGGGAACACAAGAAATGTATAGAAATTCCGAGGGAATAAGAAAAAGTAAAAATGTTTAAATATATTTTGAATAGTACCTGTACTTGTTCTTTTTCTCTGTTTTATTTGATCTTCCTCTGTTGTTGCTGCTGGCTCATAAACGAATGCAAGAGGTTCATATTTGATCTGATATCCCCTTCGCCTTAGCTGTATGGTCATATCAAGATCTTCACTTATAGTTAATGAATTGAAGTTCATTAGATCTTTTCTCCATGCGCTAATTGTTCCTATGACAGTTGAAATACTATCTAAAGAAGATTCTCCTTTCATGATAATATCTTCTATTTCCCAGTAAAACATTTCAGAACGGGTGAGTGTTTTATTGGGATTGGAGACATGATATCTTCCACTAACTGCTCCCACACCTGGATTTTTAAAATGGGGCATCATTTCCCTTAATACATTCTTATCAAATAATGAATTTGCATCTGTAATAAGTACAATATTCCCTTTCGCATGATTTTTGCTCAAGTTAATTGCAGACGCTTTGCCTTTTCTTTCTTTTTCTCGTATCAATTTTAATGGTGGATTAGGATATTGTTTAATAATATTATCAACAAGTTCAACTGTTCTATCTTTTGACCCTGAATCCACAACTATTACTTCATATTTATCTTTTTGATAGTTTAAATAAAGTAAATTTTCAATTCGTCTCTTTATTACTTTTTCTTCATTATAGGTAGGGACAATAATTGATACAAATGGTTGGTAAGAATAATCCTTTTCATCAAGTTTTTTCATGCAAGAAATTATAGCCATCAAGATTGGATAACCGACAAATTGCCAAATCACTAGAAAAGATAAAAGATACAATATCAAAATTATTCCATTCATATTACCATCCATTAATTAAAAATTGTTTTAAATTTTTCCATATCCTCTTGCCCTCCCTTCCAGTCATTTATACCGTCACATCATGTTTTTTTGAGAGGTATTTTATGAACTGGTGGGGTATGTTGTGTTGGGATTTCTTAAAGTCGACAATAGATGTTATTAAGATATTCATTTCTATTTACTTCCCACCTTAACCACTTTTGCAATCCTCCGCCGCTCTCCCATCCCCGAATGGATTATTCCACCCCCTCCCCTTAACAAGCATCTTCCGTGCGCTTTCCACGATCTTATCCGGCTCAGTTCCGGCAAGCATATTCGACACCCCCACCTCAACAGTCTCCGGTCTCTCCGTATTATCCCTCAGCGTAACGCAGGGCACACCCAGGATGCACGCTTCTTCCTGTACCCCGCCAGAATCCGTAAGAACAAGGCGTGCGCCTTTTTCAAGATTCATGAAATCAAGATAATCCACAGGATCGATGAACCGGATGCTTCCATTCGTCGATATCCCGAACTCCTGCAATCTCATTCTAAGCAGTGGTTCATATAGATCCCCTTCGCCGACTATCATCAATTTGATCTTCTCGTTATCTGTGGTGGAAATACTTTCTGCGACCTCCTTCATACCTGAGAACTCATATATCCATCCCATAAAAAATAATAATATCTCATCCTTCTTTATACCGTACTTTTCCCTTATTTCAGAACCATCCACCTGCGGATTGAATCTCTCAAGATCCACACCTGCGGGAATAACTGATATCTTATTGATATCCCCGCCCATTTCCACGGCATAATCTTTCAGCCCTTTACTGATAACAAGAATTTTATCTGCGCCTTTCAGGGTCGCTCTCTCAAATTGCTTCGCGATGCTTCTTTTGAGCCTTCCGGGAAGAAGCGTGTGCAGGTGGTCTATAAGGTAATATATGAATAGAATATTATTCTTCTTTGCCTGGCGCATCCCCAGATAAGCATTGAGGATACTGAATGCGATAATGACATCGGGTTTGAATTCTCTTATCTGTTTCTTGATCTCTTTATTATGGAAATATAGAATAGACGCATAATCAAGACCTGAGATTTTTATCATTCCAGGTCTGATAAGAGTAATATCAGCATCTTTGAATATCTTAAAAGCGCCTCTGATCTCTTTTCGTCCTGTGATCATCTTTTTATCTCTGTCATCTTTCCAGAGATAATCGTAATCTATGACATGGATCTCATGCCCTCTCAATGCCATCCTGTCCATCAGATGATGCTGCTGGTGCGGACCTCTTTTTATCCAGTCGGTTTCCTGGAGGACAAGGAGCTTCATTTAGATTTAGCCTCCATGATAACAGGATGAAATGGATTATACGATAAAACGCATCCTGTCGATCCTGTTAATCCTGTCTGAAAAACAACCATTTCTTTATTTCCCTGCGCCGTTGGGATTCCATGAAACTCTTTCAACCGCAAAGAGCGCAAAGATTTTTGTTCCTCTGCTTTGCGTTCTTCACGTCCTTTGCATTGAATTAATCTATTTGATTGTGCCGCAAAATCCGTCACGGGGATATATCTGCGTTCATCAATGCTGAAACCCTGCGGTTTGTTCATTTTACATCTATGTATGTTCATTCCTCCCTAACTTTTTGACCGAAGTTGACCGATCTGGCGCCTTTTTGGCATGTTTTGCGCTATTAGTGTGGCTTTCCTGCGGCTCTCCTACAACGTATTTCTGAAATCTACTTCTTGGTTTATCAGGAATCGTCCTTTTTAAATAACCTTTTTCAAGCAGAGGATTGAGGACTTTTTCTATGAAATGCTTCCTGTCCCTCAGTTTCAAGAAAGACATAATTTCTTTCAAATCCCTCGGTGTTTCACAAAAATTAAGAGTTAAAGCAAATCTATCTAACATCTCGACTTGTGGGGTGACTTGTGGGGTGACTTGTGGGGTGACTTGTTCGATTGGATGCCTTAAAATGAGGGTAAAAGTATCTCCTTTTGTATCATTCGCATACTCTGGCAGAGGATACCCCTCTACTTTAAGCCGCTCCCTTATGGTCTTAATCCCTGTCCCCTTAGCTTCTGCCCAGCCTATATCATAGAACACAGCAGCAATAAGAGGATTGCGAAGCTTTGAACCTGGAGAATCAAACTGGTCAGGATCTTTCAAAGAATAACCCGGATTATAAAATTCCACTCTGTCGTTATACACCCTCACCTGCGCAGGGCTATAATGAAAATAATTCTGATGCATCAAAAGGTTGGTCAGCGCCTCTCTCAATGTCTTTCGATGCGCCGTTTCTTCATTTCGCATCATCCTCTCATCTAGTTTGAATGGAATAAGAAATAACCGATCAAGAAGATCAAGTGCCAAAGACCAGAGGCTCAAAAGATTTCCTCTTAAATCCCTGGAAAGAAATGGATCCCTGTCCTTTCCCCATTCAGTTCCTTTTATACGTATGATATCAAGACGCATTGCAGGGAAATGCCTTTTTATTTCCCTCTCCTGCCCAAAAAGCAGCAAGCCTGCGACATTTATGGTATTACCGTCAGATGCAAGCAAGTCATATGCTTTCAATAGCTCAGAATCATTGAACAACAGCTCTGGAGCATCCGGTTTTATTAATTTTCGAAGATTTCTGAAGGACTCAATAGTTTTTTTATCAACATCTTCTAATTTAGTGTCCGGGATAAGCTGGGCATCAATTGACCCAGAACGCTCTTGATAATATCGCGCAATATCTGAATCCGTCAACCTGATGTCGGTAGCGCCCAACCGCTTGAATCCACCCTTGATCGGTCCTGCATCCTTCATATAAATTGGCTTTTGATGTTTTGGCGCTTCTTTAACATCGATTATGATTATTGGTTTATGTTGATCCTCTAAAATTTCAGCCTTGATAATTGGAGGATAATTAAATTTCTGTCCAACAAGAGAGGTAAAATCATCCAGCATCTTGGATGGATTTTCTATGCCTACTGGAACGTACTTATCCTCGATTTTCTCATATCCAAGAAGGATCAATCCACCGACTTCGTTTGAGAAAGCCGAAATCGACTCCCATATGTCCTTGGAGAGTTCTGATTTGCTGAGTTTGTACTCAATAGTGGAGCCTTCCCTGCCTGTTACTTCTGTCACCCTTTTGAGCAGTTCTCCGATTACCGCATCCTTCAAAACTCAGCACTCCTATTAATATTCTCTCGATTCTCAACGAACCACTCATTCACCGTTTTCAATCCGTCCTTGAACTCCATCTCTGGCTTATAATCCAACAGTTTCTGTGCCTTCTTAATTGAGGAAAGAAGCCTGTGCTTCACATCCCAGTCCCTTCTTTCCATATACACAACACCATTCTCGTTGCCTGCAAGTTCGTTCACCATCTTAGCCATGTCTATGACCCTTTGTTCCTTGCCTGAACCTAGATTTATGGCTTCACCAATAGCTTCCTCTCTTATTCCCATTGCAAGGAGACCATTGATTATATCTCCAACATAAGTCCAGTCTCTGGTCTCTTTTCCATCGCCTGTTATCGGCAGAATTCGCTTGTTCATAGCCCAGTAAAAGAAGTTCGGTATGACGTTCCTGTATCTTCCAGGAACTTCACCCGGTCCAAAGACATTGAAGAACCGTGCATTCACGATCGGAATTCCGTATAAGTTGTGGAAATAATTCGTGTACAGCTCGCCAAGCAGCTTCGTCACCTGATAAGGTGTGTGAAGATTGATCGAGATATCATGCTCCTCAAATGGCATTTTTGACTCAAGCCCATAGACACCGCACCCTGAAGAAGAATAAACAAACCTTTTAACATTCAAAAGCTGAGCATATTGGAGCACTTTCAATGTCCCGATCCCATTGATCATCAGGTCTTTTTCCGGGTTATCCACCGAGTTCTGGTTGGCAAAATGAGCGGCTAAATGAAACACATACTCTGGCTTTTCTTTAAAAGCGCGCTTTAGCATTTCTTCATCCAGGATACTTCCTTTAATAAACTGGATATTTTTTACTTTCGGGATGTTCCATTCATATGCGGAAGATAAGTCATCAAGAATTATGACCTTTTTTGCATTCAATTCAGACAATTTTCGGCACAGATTGCTTCCAACGCATCCTGCGCCGCCCGTAACTAAAATAACTTTGTTCTCATATTCAGAATAGACATCTTCCATTTCATTCACCAATCCTGTAATGCCATTTCATCCATTCCACAGTCTTCTTAATCCCTTCTTCCGGAGTGATTTTCATCATGTTCTAGATCCCGGATCGCTTTTGAGCAGTCGATCGTTTTTATTTTTGTAGTGAACGGCTCTGCTTCTTTATAAGTAACGATCGAATCATCCCTTCCCACAGCCTCCAGTATTAGATCTGAATATTCTTTAATATCCATCTCCCATTCCTGTTTACCTGCGACATTATAGACTTCTCCAGGATGAAGTTATCAACAATATTTGCAAAAGTCCTCACTGTATCTCCGACGTAATCGATTATCCTTTTATGACCTTTGAAAACGACATACGGTTTGTCGTGGAGCGCACAGTAAATGAATTTTGGAATAAAGCCCCTGTAAGGAGTATAATGTTCACCTGGGCCATAGCAATTTACAGGTCTCACCCTGACATTTTCTGTCCCGAACATTTTAGCTGAATTCAGGCACATAAGTTCGCCTGCCCATTTTGTGATCGCATAATCGTTCATCTGGTATGTTTCTTTTATCGGGTTGTCAAGCATCACATCTTCTGACATGACCCCTTCATAATCCCCATACACCTCAGCGCTTGAAAAGAAGATCATCCCGAATTTTAGCTTCTCCTGCAAACGGAGCATATTCTTGGTTCCTATCGCATTTGTTGCCCATAAATTCTCATAATAATCTTCACCGTTCCATCTTCCATATTCAGCAGCCAGGTGATAGACGTAATCAAATTTCCACTTTTCAAAAACCCTTTCTAACTGGTTGTAGCTCTTTACATCGGTTCTAATGTAATTGTCTCTTTCCGTATTATAAAGGTCAGCTGCGATTACTTCATGTCCTCTTTTTCTGAGTTCATTCACCAGGTTTGTTCCTATGAATCCTCCGCCGCCTGTTACTAATATTCTCTTATTTTGCATTTCTACCTCTTCTTCATCATCTTAACGACCCTATATATTTTTTCCGCGCCCTCCCATCCCCGAACGGGTTCTTCCACCGGTTGCCCCTTTCAAGCATGCTCCGGGCGCATCTGATTATCGCATCAGGCTCCGCAAGCACATTAGACCCCACCTCCAGATTAACTTTTTTGTTTCTCAAGATATGACTCGATTGCTTTTCTAAAATCATAGAAATCATCCAGGTAATCAGTTAAGTTTTGATAGACAATTTCATCATCTACATGTGCGTAGCGGTGGATCAATATATTTCTAAACCCCTTCATGTCTTTCAGCCTTTCACCCGATCCCTTACTCAGAACGTTTCTTTCAGTTCTTCGACGTATCTTGTCATCTCATCGAGTTTAGCGAAAATACGCTCTCGATCTGGTTTCTCCAAGTTTATACCCCTAAACCGGAATAATATAACTCTAAGCGTGGCTTGAAATCCTCAAATCCCCTGATAACTTTCATAAATATTTCGAATGTTTCTCTATAGTCTACAGAACAGATTACTTTACCTGTCGATAGGATATCTTTCTGCAAATACAGCGGTAGATCCTGGAAAATTTGAATATCGAATTCATTGCTCACCCTGCCAAGAATTTTCTTCCTGAATTCAAATCTTTCACCCTTATCGCCATTGTAAAAAACAGCAAGATCAACATCAGATAATTTTGTACGTTTCCCTTTTGCAGCAGAGCCATACAATACTACAAACCTTACTTTATCTCCGCCAATAGCTTTTATCTTATTAATTACGCCATACATACTCTGTTCCAAAGCTGCTTTTGATTCCGGTAATTTCATCTAACACCTTTAACGAATATTAATTCACCATTGTTGATAAATTTATTAATGATTTTAACCGCCCTCCATGGTTCTAATAATATGAAATGTGAGATTATTTATTTCAGATTCCATATATTTCACATCTGTTCGCTTTAAATATAAGTCCTTTGTTAGGAAATCTCAGTTCTATCTTTTCCCAATCCTATCAACCAAAGTGACATTTCCCCCGCAAGCACATTCGATCCCACCTCAACAGTCTCCGGTCTCCCGGTATTATCATGCAGGGTCGGCAAGCACAGATCCGTGTAAATCCGTTTGATCCGTGTCATCCGCGTTCCCGGTCGTATGATATCCTCTGAATTCAAAGATTTATGCAGCTGCGCTTTGCGTTGGGTCAGCACGCCCGGGATGCAGGTCGCCTCATGCCCTCCCTTCCACCAGTCATTGATGCTCAGCACAGTGATGTCATGCTTCTTAGATATATGCTTCACCAACTGATGGGGTCTATTGTGCCGGGATTTTTTCATATCCATAATAGAGGTCATAAGGATATTCATTCAGGGTCGTCTTCTAATGTTCCCGGAAGCTGCCGGGGTTCTGTACTGATGTTTGTTATAAAACCACTTTTTTTCAAATTTATAACTCCGCCGCATCACTGGTATATCCAGATAGATGTTTTTGTTAAATTATAGCTGGTAAATATTCCATGATACATATATTTTTTCCCACATGTTCATATGCACTTATCATGGCATCATGAACCCGTTGTCTTAGGCGCTATCTGTGAACTCTGTGCCCTCCGTGGTTTTTTATATAGAGGCTGTCAAAAAAAATGCGGTTTCAGCCCGATCCGTGTGCATCCGCATAATCCGCGGCATCCGTGTTCTATTATTGGCAATGGTAATTATTGAGTTATCTCTCGACCAATTTTTCAAGGATTCTTTCAAGCCTTGAACTAAATGCATCAAATCTGATGTTCAAGTTATTTATCCCACCATTGATTTCCGGAAGAATTGATGTA
>JAYTKX010000130.1:0-3087 GCA_043729865.1 Methanobacteriota archaeon | reverse complement strand
T
The DNA here is from genome assembly GCA_043729865.1 of Methanobacteriota archaeon. Classification (GTDB taxonomy): domain Archaea; phylum Halobacteriota; class Methanosarcinia; order Methanosarcinales; family Methanoperedenaceae; genus Methanoperedens. The sequence continues at coordinate 3,086 of JAYTKX010000130.1, read as the reverse complement.
ACATCAATTCTTCCGGAAATCAATGGTGGGATAAATAACTTGAACATCAGATTTGATGCATTTAGTTCAAGGCTTGAAAGAATCCTTGAAAAATTGGTTGAGAGATAACTCAATATATAAAATTCCCGATGCCTCTTGAAACCCCGCGCAACCACCATGCACCACAATAACGATACAGTCAAAAAACCGTTTTTTGACAGGATTTACAGGATGAACAGGATATGCAGGATTGGCTCGTATCCTGTCGATCCTGTCTTAAATTTACATTTTCTTGAGTAATTCAATATCCTGCACCACAACTCCAGACGCCACATCCGCGGTTACCGAACTGTTGGTATAATACACCGGCTCTTTCGCCGCTGTAAGCTGATATGTACCTGCCGTTACGGTAAGTGAATAGAAGCCTGATGCGTCCGTAGTGGTCATGATACTGGTATTGGTAGATACCGTAACGCCTTCAACTGCGATCCCGTCGCACTTTACAATGCCGTTAATGTCGGTCATGGAAGTATCTGAGTTGATCTGGGAAAAAAAATTCGAAGAAGGAAATGAAAAACAACTTCGCAATCCTTAAGGATAACTCATAGACAAAGCCTTTATATGAATGAGTTTGATAATATTACCTTAGAAAAAGGAAGAAAAGATGTTAAAGTTAAAACAATATGAGAGGGAACTGATAAAAGTTGTCGATAAGCTGCCGGAAGACAAAGTTATTGAGTTAATTGATTTCGCAAGATTTCTTAAGAGTCAACATTCTGGTACATCTAAATCACAAATTGACGAAAGTTCACTTCTTTTGCAGCAAAGATCTTTAGGTAAAATATGGGACTCACCAGAAGAAGATATTTATGATTTATGATCGGAAAGAAGATTTGATGATGTTATTCTTGCTGGAATAACTTCCCAGAGAATAGATGATATTAAGCCTACCGAGTTTATCCTTGAAGAGGGAACTGATGAATTCATTCGATCAGGTCTTGCTAAAACTTCAGTTGTAAGATGCGAATATCTAATGACAATTCCGGAAGGGATAATTTCACGAAAATTAGGGAAATTATCTGGCAAAGAAATGCATAAAATCGATAAAATCTTGAAAATGAGGCTTGGGTTGCGATAAAAATCATGCTATTTTATGTTAAACCCCGCCATCAGCGGCGCCTCACCTGGGTCTGGGGTCGCAAACCCGGCGCCGGAAAAGATGACGTTGATGAAGAGCGCATTAGTACGCTCATTTGCTGTTTTGTTTTTCATATTCCATAAAAACCTATATATCCTGGATCCGTATCTTCTCCCCTGAATGGGCATCAAAGAAAACGCAAAAAGGCAATTCGGAAAACAGGCAGAAGCGTATGCAAAAGGTAACATATTCGTTGACGTTGTCCATCTGTCCGAAGTGGTGAAAAGAAGCGGCGTAGAAAAGAACCACCGAGTGCTTGACATAGCAACAGGAGCAGGATTCCTTGCGCTTGAGTTCGCAAAGAGCGCGGATACCGTAATAGGCTGCGACCTGACGCGCAATATGCTTTTAAAAGCCCGCGAAAAGGAAAAAACTTCCGGACTGGAAAATACCGGATTCCTACTTTCAGATGTCGAATCGCTTCCGTTCCCGGACAACAGCTTCGACATCGTTTCATGCAGGTTCGCTTTCCATCATTTCCCGGATCCGGAAAAAGCCCTTCTTGAAATGAGGCGCGTATGCAGGGACAGGCTCGTACTTGTGGACGACGTTTCATCAGAAGATGTGGAAAAAAGCCTTTTCCATAACCGCATCGAGAAGGTGCGCGACCCCTCACACGTCAGGATATATACACTCAGCGAGATCGAAGAAATGTTCTATGAGGCAGGAGCAGAGATCACAAATATAACGCACCGGGAGATACCCCAGGATTTTGAGGAATGGATGAAGCGTGCGGGAACTGACGAGAGGCAAACAAAGATCATAAAAGACCTGATGGTACAGAGCCAGGATGGCGACAGGACGGGCTTGTGGGTAAAGCTTGAAAACGGAATGCTCGGTTTCACGTATGATACCGTCATCCTGACAGCGCGTGTCCGAAGATAATGCAAAGCATTTAACCTTTGAAAACAATAAGCGAATCCGGATGAAAAAAGCCAGTATTATTATTCAAATAATTATCGGGATCGCCATTATTGTTTTTATTTTAAATAAACTCAACCTGAGAGACGTGGCTGATGCTTTAAAGAGAACGAACCCGCTATATTTCGTTTTTGCCTGCCTGTCGTATGTGCTTTTAAATGTTGTTCTTGCCTCACGCCTTAATTATCTCCTCAAAAGGATTGGATACAGGTTCAGGTTCATCGATGTATTCTTTTCACATATGGGTGGGATGATGGTAGGAGATATTACTCCGGGGCGCAGCGGATATTTCCTGACGCCATCCCTTCTGAAGAAAAATGCAGGAAGCAAGGTAACAGACGGTATGGCTTGCATTTTTGCGCCGCAGGGAATTGAGTTTGTCCTGAAAGTTGGAGGAGCTGTAGCTGCCATCATTTATATTTCCACATTTCCTGGCATCAGCAATGATCTTCTCATCACAGCAGCGACAGGAGCAGCTTTCCTTCTGGTCGTTGGTATTTTGATGCTGATAATAGCGTTCAGAGACGAGAAAATAACTTCAAAATTCCTGGGCAGGCTGCCGTTCTTCAAGAATTATGTCGCAAATCTTTCGTCTTTTAAAGAACGCAATCTCGGGATAAAAGAAAATCTCAATGCCATTCTGGTATTTACATTGATGGGATGGGTATTTGCTGCACTGCACTGGTATTATCTTGGAAAAGCCCTTGGGCTGAACCTATCTTATTTTGATTTCTTCCTGCTGCACCCACTCCTTAGCATCCTGATGTTCGTTCCAATATCTCCGGCAGGTTTCGGTCTTCTGGAAGGGGGCGCTATTCTTGTTTTCTCCCTGTTCACGATTTCAGCTGAACCCTCTATTGCTTTCATATTGCTTGTGAGAGGCAGTATCCTGCTGGTTGACCTGCTTGGTCTGAAAACTATACTTGCTTCCCTGCGTGACCTGGAAATCTGACGGGACTATGATTTTATCCCCGGCACTACTCTCTTA
>JAYTKX010000129.1:0-16481 GCA_043729865.1 Methanobacteriota archaeon | reverse complement strand
TATTTCTTCCCCACAGTTGCAACATATATCACAAATCGTTCCACTCCATCAAGCTCAAGCAGATCGTTCATATCATCATCTGAAAAAGCTGCAATGGCGCATACACCGCAATCTACAGAGCCTGCACTCAGGTACAGGTTCTGGCAGGCATGTCCTGCGTCAAGGTGAAGATACCTGTATCCTCTTTCCCCATACCGCCATTTCATTCTATATGCATCTGCTACCCAGATAAAAGTCACAGCGCTTTTCCTGATAAAATCCTGTCCTGAACAACCTTGCGTCACCCTGTCAGCCATGTCAGGATCCGTATTTATTTCCACCAGTTTGTGCTCAATAGCTAAAAATCTGTAAATACCTTCTGGAACATCCCTGACATTATTGATGAGCAGATATGTTTCAAGTGCATGTCTTGCACCTGCAGAAGGCACATTCCTGAAAGTTGCACCAGGTGTAACGTGAACCACTCCCTGGGTGACCCACAGTAAATATGACAGTTCTTCAATTGTTAATGGTTCCTGTGAATAACTGCGTATACTTCTCCGACCTTCAATGGCTTCTCTCAGGTCAAGGCTTCTTATTTTGATATTTTCAGGCCCGGGAAGATCCCTTACTGGTCTTGATGCATCATATTCCATCTCTAATGGAGGCTGGGGTAAATTACGGGATTGGTCAGACCTGTCAAGATACTGGAACTTTGTTTTTTCCATAAATTCTTTTCCAATGGAACTCATCATTTTCAACTCCCTTTTCTTATAGTGTAACTAAATGCTATATATGGACTTGTTTTTTGTTAAACCTGAAATATAACGAAGTGCAAAAATCTTATGGTGTTGTTAAATTAGAAAGCAAAATAGCTATGGCGTCATTATAGCATCTGTCTAAAAATTTGAAAGCCAATCTTCAACATCTCCATCCAAAACATCCTCAAAAGCATCATCAATCAATCTAATAAATTCCTTTAGAATCCCAGGTCTTTCAGAATCTGACCTAATTAATGGAGATTGAGGAAAAGTCCTGACCAATCTTCTCGCTTCAAGAACCTCTGATTCAGTAACCTCCTGCATCTCCCAAACAAAATCCTTCACATCATCTAGAACCGTTTTGATATATTCTTCATTTTCGATATTTGTAAGGATAATAATAGATGAACTATGTCTGTAACCACCGAAAATACAGAAAAGAATTATGTTTTTTCCATTGAAAATGAGCAATTTAACCAGACGTCAGATTGACGCCATAGCTGTAAAGATTAATGTTGACCGAAAGTGTTAATAGTACGCTAATCCTGTAAATCCTGTCAAAAATGTTGATTGAATGAAAGAAAATTACTTGTCTCAATATCGAAATGCGTTTATACTTTCCTATGCGTTGAAACAATCTCAACAATACATTAGCTCTTTATACTATATATTTCCTAATAAATAGAAATACTTATGAAAGTCATACGCGACCCGATACATGATCACATCGAACTCGATGAACTTGCGCTCTCATTAATAGACACACCCGCCATCCAGAGGCTTCGAAGGATCAGGCAGCTTGGCTTCTCCAACCTTGTTTATCCAGGCGCGAACCATACCAGGTTCGAGCACTCACTTGGAGTATATCACCTCACGCGGATGCTGATCGATCAGGTGGAGGAGCGCAGGCAGAATGAACTGCTTGCCGCCGCGCTGCTTCATGACGTGGGACACGGTCCGTTCTCCCATGCCACAGAACATCTCATACAGCGATATGCGAAAAAGAAACATGACGATGTTGAAGCATTATTGAGAAAAGGATCTGTTTCTGATGTCCTCAGGGATAATTCCATATCCATTTCAGCTGTCGCGAGCCACATAAGAGGCGAGACCAGCATCGGTCAGATAATCAACAGTGAGATAGACGTGGACAAGATGGACTATCTTGTGCGTGATGCGCATTATACTGGCGTGGCTTTTGGTCTGGTAGACCATATCAGGCTTATCCATGAGATAAGTTTCAAAGAAAATAAACTTGTTTTGAACACAGGAGGGCTCCAGGCTGCCGAATCGCTCCTTGTCTCAAGGTTCCTGATGCATCCAACGGTCTATTTCCATCATGTCAGCAGGATAGCGGAATCCATGTGCACGCATGCGGTGGAGTTTATGATCGAGAATGAAGGTCTTTCTCCCGCCTCGCTCCAGAAAATGGACGATGCTGAACTGATGATGGAAATGAAGAGCTCAAAAGGTTATGCAGCCGATATTGCAGGAAGGCTTGATGAAAGGCGGCTTTTCAAACGGGCGCTGTATGTTGGTTTTGAATCCCTGGATTCTGATGCGTTAAAATTCAGGAAAAGCATGAACAGGGTGGAGAACGAAATAGCAGAAACCGCAGGGATTGAACCTGGATACGTGATAGTTGACATCCCTGAAAAGCCGCATCTGATAGAAATGAGGGCGCAGGTCATGATAAACGGCAAAATGACAGCCCTTGATAAAGCATCAAGCCTTGTCGCAGCGCTGGAGAAAGCGCAGACTGACAACTGGAGGCTCGGGGTTTTCACGCCCGCGCAATTCAGGGAGAAGGTTGGAAAGATAGCGAGGGAGTTCTTCGAGGTAAAAAAGGATACGAAGCAGTTCAGGCTGACAGAGATCTGAGCGCTTTTCTTATCACGTCTTCTTTTTCAGGTCTGAGGATTTCCTTTATTCCGTTTGATTCATGATACATTTCAAGCCCGCGGATTATCACGACCGGAGTGCCTCCATCACCTTCTCCCATAAGGAGATTGGAAAAACAGGCAAGTTCGTCCACGACACCCTCGTTCTTAACTTCAAGTATTTTTCCGAAGAGGTCTTTAGTACCGCGCCAGTCGCGCATGGCTTTTATTCCTGCAATACCGATGGCTGCGCCAGTCTGTCCTATCCTGAAAGCCCTTCCGTTCGTGTCTGTGATGATAACGCTCACTTTTTTCCCAGTTAATTCAAAAAGCGAATCTTTTATTTTTCGTGCGCTTTCGTCCGAGTCCTCAGGAAGGAGAAGGATATTATCAGAACCCTCTACATTTGAATGGTCAATACCTGCATTAACACAGATGCAGCCGTTTTTCATACGGACAAGAAGGAACGGGGACTCAAGAAGCAGTTCTATGCTTTCATTCAGCACAGCCTGTACGAATCGCGGATCAGTGTTGTTCCGTAATGCGATATTTCTTGCTCTTTCAGTAACAGGTATATCTTTTATGGAACTGATCATGTTCTCGGATTTTGAGACAACCGTGGATGAAATGATAACGATATCATGATCTTCAAGAGACGTTCTTTTAGATATGAGCTGTCCTAAACTATCACCTGGTTTAATAAGTGGGATTTTTTCAACAGTGAACGCGGTTGCTTTCAATGGGATTCCTCGCCCCCATTAACCGTGGTTGTGATAATAATGGTTTCTAATGAAACGCCAATTTCATATACAATCAACCTTATTATAGCATGGAGTTCTTATCATGGCAAACGTATCGATCATCGGAAGCGAGAGATCAGGCAGGACGAGCCTCGCAGCAAATCTTGGAAAGAAGGGTACTGAATCGGATATCACGCTGTATAATTTTGTAAAAGGAAATGACATTTACTCATTCGTGGACGCTATTGGCTATCCCGCTTCCATCAAATCGCTCATCAATGCGATAAACCTCTCTGACATCGCACTTGTCTGTGTCCCTTCAACAGGGCTCAATTCGCAGGTTGGAGAATGTATCGTGGCGCTTGACCTTCTTGGCAACAAGCGCGGGCTGTTCGTTATCACGATGGCGGATAAGTCAAACCCCGTGGCGCTTGCTGAACTTTCTGAAAAGATAAAAGCCATCACAAAAGGAACGAACCTTGAGAAATGGGAGTCTGTCCCTGTCTCGACAACCACGTTCGAAGGGATAGATACGCTCAAGGAAAAGATATTTTCACTTGCGGATGAGGCAAAGAAAGCCAATGCAGCCCTGAACGAACTCCCGCCCCGCATCATGGTAGACCATTTCTTCAATGTCACTGGTATTGGGACTGTGGTGCTGGGCATTGTATTGCAGGGAACCATCAAGGTTCACGACCAGTTCACCCTGTTCCCGGTAAAAAGACCTGCCGAGGTACGCTCGATACAGAGCAACGACGTGGAAATGAAAACCGCCCCCGCGGGAACCAGGGTGGGGTTAGCCCTCAAAGGAGTGCAATCAAAAGAATTCGACCGCGGCTATATCATGTCGAAGGAAGAGAACGTAGCATCAAAACTCACCCTCCAGTGCAGGCTGTCAAAATTCACCATGCCTCTTGGCGTTGGCGACGCGGTGCACCTGTTCGCAGGACTCCAGGACGTGCCAGCAACCATCAGCAGCATATCTATAGGCGGTAAAGATGCCACGCAGGCGCAGGCAGGCTCTGAGTGCACCGTTGCTATTGCCACGCAGAATGATGTCGCATATAGTAAGAATGACCGTTTCCTTATCGCACAGCTGAATAATCCTAAACAGAGGTTCGTGGCGGGTTGCAGTATTGGATAAGTGATTTATATTCTCAGTCATTGTACAGATCAAAAAGGATAGATGATGGCGTACCAATCAGAATATGACCTGTGTGATCGTGTCGCAGGAGCGATAGGGCGGGCTGTTTCAGAGATAATCGGAAAACCAGAAGCAGGCGTGACGCTTCGCATAGGCGCGGATGGCACGCCTACCGAAAAAATAGATGAAGTTGCAGAGAACGCTGCTCTATGCGTCCTTGAAAAAGACGGCAGATCCATGCGTTTCGTGAGCGAAGAACTTGGAGAAAAGATAATTGGCAGCGAACCGGAATTCACTTTTATACTTGACCCAATAGATGGCACGTTCAACGCAGTGAACAACATCCCTTTTTTCTGCGTACCTATCGCGATCGGAGGCTCGGACCTGTCAGATACCAGGTATGGCTACGTGAAGAACCTTGTTAACGGTGATATTTATACAGCTGAGAAGGGAAAAGGCGCGTTCCTGAACGGTAAACATATCCATGTTTCCGATCACTCGGAACTTTCTGAACTGAGCGTTATTTCTTACAGCCAGCGCCCCCATGCTCTCCCGATCAACAACCACAATGTAAGAAGAGTAAGGGTTTACGGCTGCGCCGCGCTTGAACTGTGCTATATCGCATCAGGCATATTCGATGCTTTCATCGATATGCGAAGCATGCTTCGCATTACGGATATAGCGGCAGCCAAACTCATAGTGGAGGAAGCTGGAGGTCGTGTCACAGATTGGAGCGGATATCCGCTTACTACCCCGCTTGATGTGAGACAGAGGGTGAACATGATAGCCAGTAATGGACGCGCTCATGATAAATTACTTGAGCTTGCGTAGGCATATAATAATATGAAAATGAAAAAAATCGGGCTTATATCCAGATGCGACAGCGATGAAGTGCTTGCTATGGTGGAAACCATACTTGATCACCTTAGCGGAAGAGCAGAAGTTCTCATCGACCTGAAGACCGCAGAAAAAATGTATCTTAAAGGCACGCCTGTGGCGCAGATGAGAAATAAGGGCGCTGAATTCATAATATCAATAGGAGGCGACGGGACTGTGCTTCGGGGCATCCAGAAGATGGACGACCCTCTTCCAATGCTGGGGATAAACATGGGAACCATCGGTTTCCTTGTGGACGTGAACCCCAATGAAGCTCTTGAGGCGATCGATAAAGCGCTTTCAGGTTTTGAAATTGAAGAACGTGCGCGCCTCTCGGTAAAAGTCAATGACGAAATATTCCCTCATGCCACAAATGAAGTCGTTATCATCACGGCAAGCCCGGCAAAGATGATATCCTGCAGGATCTTCGTGGATCAATGCAGGATGGAGGAATTAAGGTCAGACGGCGTTGTATTTGCCACTCCCACAGGTTCCACGGCGTATGCCATGAGCGCAGGTGGACCTATAGTTGACCCGCGCGTGGATGGTACCGTAATAGTGCCTCTTGCGCCTTTCAAGCTATCATCGCGACCCTGGGTAGTACCTGCAAAAAGCGAGATAAGGATGGAACTTATAGTCCCGAAAAAGGAAGCTGTTATTGTTATTGACGGACAGTTCACGAGAAAAATAAATTATGAGGATAAAATACATATCACCAGGGCTGAAAAACCTGCAAGGTTCGTGAAAACCAAAAAAGACGGGTTCTATGATAAGGTGAGAAGTAAGCTTGCGTATTGAATTTATACATGTGATGATTTTACTTTGTATTTTTTTTATTTTTCCTTTAGCTTCAACAGCGCAGCCTTAATGAGCGCCTGCACTGTCGGCTGCTTCATCCCCTGCGCAACAGCCTCGACCGCATCCCGCGCCTCGCGCTGCGCAAATCCAAGCGAGACAAGCGCGCTTGCGGCATCGTAATTGATGTTGCTTGTTCTGGCAGGCACGAAGCTCTCCATATGCTTCTTCATCCTGTCACGAAGCTCAAGTATCAACCGTTTGGCATTCTTGGGACCCACGCCTGAGATGCGCTTCAGGACATTCTCATCTTCCTGGATAATTGCAGCTGCAAGGTCTCCTGTCTTTATCTGCGATAATATGTTCAGAGCTATCTGGGGTCCTATTCTGGTCACGCCGATGAGCTGCTTGAACATCTCAAGCTCGCCTGGCGTTTTGAAACCGTACAATGTGAGCGCATCCTCCCTGACATGCAGGTGAGTGTAAAGTTTGACTTTCTCTTTTGTGTCCCGAAGCTCTGCGAGCGTGGGCGCGGTTACATTGACCTGGTAGCCGAAGCCGTTAAAATCAATTACAACAAACCCATCACCGCAGTAGGCTATATCTCCTGAAATATGTGAAATCATACCGCCATCTCATGAAATCCATAATGTATCTGACTTATGCAATTTCTATTCCAGTAATTGCTTTCAATGGTTTATATCTTTATTTCATAATTATATCCTGGATTAAAATGGTTATTAATGATAAACTATATATACTACTTATCATAATAATTATTATTATGATAATTTAGATTCATATTAGCATAATATAAATTTAAATTGTCATAATATACATCAAATGGCGTGGTAAATATGGAATGCAAGAATTCAAAGATAAATTGTGTCACCCGCGTAATAAATCAATCATGGGAAGAAATGCGAGCATGCGATTTTGGAATATCATGTGTTTATCAAAATAATTCAAAATCCTCTCCTATATTAATAAAGTAAATTTACTTCCTGATATTTATATGGCATAAAGCGATCGAAAGAGCGTCAGCGGCATCGTCCGGCTTTGGAACCTCATCGAGTGACAGCAGCTTTTTTATCATCTCCTGCATCTGCTTCTTATCGGCGCTCCCGGAGCCGGTTATAGCCTGTTTTACCTGTTTCGGGGTATATTCAATGATAGGTATGTTCCTCTGCTGCGCAGCAAGGAAGATGACACCGCGCGCCTCGCTCACACCCATCGCTGATGTTATATTATTTGTGAAAAAGAGCTTCTCGACCGCAACTTCAGAAGGTGCGTATTTCTCGAAAAGGATGTTTAATTCGTTATATATCTCAAGCAGGCGCTGTGGGTTCTGTTTTTCGGAGGATGTTCTAATGCACCCATAGCTTACAGGTGTTATCCTGTCTTTTTCTTTTCGTATCACCCCGAAGCCTACGGTTGCAAGTCCAGGGTCGATGCCAATGATAATCACGGTCTTTAAAATGCGCTTGAGATTTATGTGCTTTTGGGAGCCAGGTGCTCCCCTGCCGCAATAGTGGTCTCCCGTCCCTGCGGCGTCCTTTTAATAAACCCGATCTGGATAAGGTACGGCTCATAGACTTCTTCTATTGTCCTTACCTCCTCGCCAACTGAGATAGCGATCGTCTTGACGCCCACAGGACCGCCACTGAAATCCTCTGCGATCACTCTTAAAATGCGCCTGTCAAGGTCATCCAGTCCCAGCCTGTCGATGCCAAGCATGGTAAGCGCCCTGTCAGCCACTTCCTGCGTTATCTCTCCTCCTGCCCTCACGCTTGCGTAATCCCGCACGCGCCTCAGCAGGCGGTTAGCAATGCGCGGCGTCCCGCGGCTTCGTTTCGCTATTTCAAGCGCCCCATCAGGAGTTACAGGGATTCCCAGGATGGACGCACTTCTCTTCACGACTTTAACAAGTTCATCAACTTCATACAGGTTAAGGCGCGCAGTGAACCCGAACCTGTCCCTGAACGGGGAGCCAAGGAGCCCGACCTTCGTGGTCGCGCCTATGAGAGTGAAATGTTCAAGGTTCAGTTTTATCGACCTGGCGCTCGGTCCCTCGCCTATCATGACATCTATCTCGAAGTCCTCCATCGCAGGATACAGCACCTCTTCGATCACGTGGTTCAGGCGGTGTATCTCATCGATAAAGAGAACGTCCCCCTTTTTAAGCACAGTTAACATTGCTGCAAGGTCGCCGGGGCGCTCAAGCACTGGTCCGGATGTGGCTTTTATGTCTGTGTCCATTTCATGTGCTATAATGTGGGCAAGCGTGGTCTTTCCCAATCCCGGAGGCCCGGAGAAAAGTATGTGATCCAGCGGTTCATCCCTTTTTTTTGATGCTTCAATGAATATATTAAGGGCTTCCTTTAGAGCGGTCTGCCCGATGAATTCATTAAGGCTGGCAGGACGGATAGGAAGTTCTTCTATCTCGTCATTCTGAATGATAGGGGCAATAATTCGTTCTTCCATGATCTAAATGAAAATACCTGAGTTATTTTGTGTAATTTGAAAAGGTATTGCTGGGATCGTCACGCGAACATATATACAATTATTATATAAAATAGTTATTGGATTGAAATAAAAAATATATCATTTCCTGAAATAAAAAATACAAAAAGTATATATATAATCATAATTTAAATTATATATCGTCTTAAGCCATAAAACTTATATTTAGATATAACACAATGCAAACACATAATACGAAAGCAAGAAAAAAATTTATCCATAAAAGGATCAAATCAATGTTTTTTTATACACGTTTAGAGAACTGGATATAAATGGACAGACCGAATAACGACAATCGTGATTTAGCGACACAATACTTCTCATTTGGAGATATACTGGCGCTGGGGTTGATGATAGCTTCAGGTCTGTATTTTATCGTTACTTCGGGTCTCAAGATCGCTGAACTGCTATTTGGCAGCATGAATGAACTTGACTTTTTCATTAGCTTAATAACTGCTGCCGTTGGGTATGGTTTCCTATTTGCTGCTTACAGGTTCATAAAAAGGGCAGCATTTCTCAAAGCTATTGCGGACAGCATTTTTGTCGAAGCCCTTTATGACCGTCTTGAGCCGTTGCTCGCTGATATTGCTGAGACAAGAGCGGGTTATGACATACTCAGTGAAAGGATCGATAATCTGAATTATAATGTGAATGATGTTAGAAAGACAATAGAGATGGGAAAAGAAAAAACAACCAGTGAATTTATCCCATTACAGCTTGCTATGAAAAACATCAAATACCAGTTCCAGTACGTTATGCTGGCGACTATTACTCTTGCCTTTTATATGTTCATGTTCTATAATCCCGGTACAATAACCCCTTATCTCAGTCCACTTACTTATGTGATGTGGTGGGCGGTAATTACCTCACAGCATGAACTCTGGGAAGAGACAAAAGCATGGTACTGGGTTGCTATACCACTTCTGGTCATCCCCATGTATACAATTCTATTTACAGCTCTGTTCACTGTGAATTATATGCTCCTTGTCATGTATATTGGCCTTGGAGCGTATATTATCTTATATTACATATGGTGCGAGCGCAAAGCAAGAGGAATTCTGCCTTTCGGAATAGGGGAAAGGATCCACAACATTAAATCGATGCTGAAAAAACCTGAAGTTCAAGAAATAGAGCCACAAACCACAAAAATGATTCGTCCATCGCACATAGGAAGTATAATGATCGTTCTCTCGGTTATTGTCTTTGCTATTGCCTTGATTGGATATCTTATTGAGATCGGCATCGCCAACCTGACATGGCAGATGATAGGACTTGATATTAAATGGGAACCTGTTTATTCTTATGCGGCAATGGGGCTTGGATTTCTTCTCCTCGTAACAGGTTATATCTTTGTAGTGAGGTTAAGGAGACTATAATGAAGAGATGGATGTTATTTTTATATTCAATGTCTCTCTTAATGTTTATTTTTCCAGTCGCTTCTTCGATCATCGAAGAAGATTGGGGGAATTATACACGCATAGATGAAGCAAAAAGAGATGGTTCTGGTAATACAGTGACTCTGAGCATGTTGAGAAAAAGCTACAGCAGTGAAGATGGAAAATATACTGTCACAGCCCGTGATTTTGATGCGCAGGGAACTGTAGTCCTTGATATAACTTTCATGGGCAGGAAAGAGACAGCGATATTGAGAGGAGAATGGGATGCCAGTGGTACAAAGATCGTTCTTACACCTCCTTTAGAACTCTTCGACCGGATGATGATAATAACACTAACGAAAATAGTCCCTCCCACAGGAATATTTACTTGCTGTCCTGAAGCAGAAATAAATATTGATCTGATAAGACCCGAATTATTTATTGAATTCAATGATGATAAAACATCTATAACTTACACACCCAGAGTAGTCAATCCCTATGCAAACTGGTCGAATGAATCAACCTCAATAATTAGCCCTTTCAACGATAGTTCTAAGGAAAATGTATCCATAACTATTGAAGAAATTCATAATGCATTCCGGAAAAATGAAGAAATACAGGTTGAAATGTACATCACTAACTACGGAGATGCTGAATCACAGGACAACATAGTATTTATTGATACGGATAGCCTTATTATAGATAAAGGTCAGTCATATTACCAGCTTCCTACGCTCGCAGGAAAGAACCAGAAAACCTCTTTTGAGACCACAAATCAAACAATTTCTATGAAATTGAGATTCCCTGATAATCCTAAAAAAACCAACTACACGATTCATGCATATGTGAAAGGGACCAAAGAAGGCATTACTTACTATTATGATGCAACGAAGGTCATAACTCTTCTGCCATCGGTGAAACTCCAGAAATCCGTAACAAAAGAAAGCATGATGCCAAGCAGGCAGGAAATAGAAAGGATATATCATTCTATTGATGCGAACGAAATATACCGATGGCTGCAGGGCGGCGAGATTTATGTGTCTATAAGTGTGACGAATTATCAGAATTATGAAATTAAAGGACTTAAACTCAAAGATTCAGCTGGTAGACAGCTAATTATTGATAATCAGTCGCTTGAATGGACTTTCGATATTAAACCATCAGAGGTAAAAGAATTTAAATATAAGATCAAAGCCCAGCGTCCCGGGACTTTCAGGTTTCCGCCGGCAGAGCTTACATATAATGATCTTAACATGACATGGATCCTTCTTTCCACTACCCCTTCCACTGAAGTGCATGGGCCCTGCATACAGGTTTTTAAGAAATCGGATAATCCGGTCATCCCACCGGGCAGCAATGTTACGATAACCGTTACGATAAGGAACAGCGGGGATATGCCATCAAGGGTCAACATAAATGATTCGATTCCTGAAAACTCCACTTTTATTAATGGGAGTCTGCAATATGAAGGAGTTTTATCCCCAAAAGATTCGGCTTTTATTTCATATATAATTTCAATAAAAGATGAAGGACAGATTCAACTTCCTGCTCCTGAAATGTACATTAACGGCAGGAAAGATAGCGGCTGTGGTGAACCTATATTGAGCAAAATAATGGTCAAAAAACCAGCGCCGCCAACACCGATAAAGACGATAAGCGTCCCTGCTGAAAAACCTGCTGTAAATTTTACTCCTCCTCCATCAGGTCAACAATACAGGTTTCTAGAAGGTTTGATCCCGGCATTGATGCTTATTTTAGCAGTTGCAGTATTGGTCATACTGCACAGGACGAATAAATGAAGATGGACAGGACGTCTTTGCAGTTATTGCTTGTTACTTTAGCTATCCTTGCATTATTGGTTATAATAAACTATGATGGTCGAAATGGAAAGGAAGCAATCCCTCAGGTAATTGAAAGGAAAGATAATGGAGTATCCGAAAACATTCTCGATAACAATCTGACTGTTTATGTATCAGGAAATGTGTGTGAGGGATGCCACATGTCAGGAAAGCCGTTCATTCCACAGGCCATGACCGTAAAACCTCATGTGAACGGGGGAGCTTATTGTCTTTCCTGCCATACGATATCGCATGACAGGCATCCAATTGACGATAACGTCACATGCGAGAAATGCCACGGAACGACTCCTTCAATGCCTGTGTTCACGAACGGGAGTATCCCCTGCAACAACTGCCACGGTTATCCCGACCCGCTTTTACCAAGCTACGGGAATCTCATAACCATCCACAGGGAAAGAGGGGTCGCATGTACGAACTGCCATACTGATGACTGCAGGAAATGTCATGAGGAGATCGGCGCAGATAAGCGATGGGAAAAGAGGCTTACGCATTTCAGGACGATAATGAGAACAAAATAAGGTAACGATAACCTGATCTTTCTGAAAGGATGTTTTTTATTTTTTCATCACATCCCTCATCATCTTTATAGAGCAAAGCTCACCGCACATACTGCAGGTCTCTGTGTTCTTGCTCCTGGCATGGATCTTTTTTGCTTTCTCGCTGTCGATAGCAAGATCGAACTGCTTCTTCCAGTCAAGTTCCCTTCGCGCAAGCGCCATCTCGCGATCAGCCGCCCGCGCCTTATCCCTGACCCCTTCCTTTGTCAGGTCTGCAGCATGGGCTGCTATCCTTGTTACTATCGCGCCTTCCCTGATATCATCTTCATCAGGAAGAGCCAGGTGTTCTGCAGGCGTGGTCATGCAAAGGAAATCAGCGCCGTGCATTCCAGCGACCGAGCCGCCAATCGCTGCTGTAATGTGATCGTACCCGGGTGCGATATCAGTCACAAGCGGACCGAGAAGATAGAGCGGCGCATTTCCAGTGAGGTGTTTCATTGCAGTAACGGAAAGTGCGATCTCATCTATTGGAACATGTCCAGGTCCTTCTACAAGCGTCTGCACTCCAGCGGCGCGCGCCCGTTTTACAAGCTCGCCAAGCTGGATGAATTCCTCGAATTTTGCCCTGTCCGAGGCGTCGTTGATGCATCCGGGACGCATGCCGTCTCCAAGGCTGATAGTTAATTCGAACTCACGCGCGATCTCAAGAAGGTAATCGTATTCAGCATAGAACGGGTTTTCCTCGTAATTATGCTTCATCCATGAGAGCGTTAATGCACCGCCCCGGCTAACCACGTCAAGTATCCTGTCGCTGTTCTTGAGGCGTTTGAAGGATTCATGGTTCACTCCTGCATGGATGGTTACGAAATCGATACCGTCAACGGCATGCTTTCGCACCGCATTGAACATATCATCAGAAGTCATTTCTTCTATGCCCTTGCTTGCGGCCTGATATATGGGAACTGAACCAACCGGGATATTGACAGCCTCGATGATCCTTTTTCGTACAAGGTCGAGATCGCCCCCTGTTGACAGGTCCATTATGGTATCGGCGCCGTGTTTTTCAGCAATGATCGCTTTCCTGACCTCCGCATCGATATCCACGTAATCCCTTGAAGTACCTATATTCGCGTTTATCTTTGTCCGCATCAATTTTCCGATGCCCACCGGACATGATTTACTGTTTACGCTTTTCGGTATTACGATATGCCCGAGCGCGAGGTATTTCCTGATATCGCCCGCATCGACCCCCTCTTTTGCAGCGACGCGCTTTATTTCCTCTGTCAACAATCCGGCATGCGCCTTTTCCATCAGGGTCGTCATTTTTTCCTCGAACCGAACATCTTTGCGTACAGGCTCATATCATCTTTTTGTTTTTTCTTCTTTGGCGTTTCCTTTTTTACTTCATCTTCCGGTATTTCCTTTCCGTACAGCAATTCACCGGTTCGTACTTTCGGTTTTGTATCCTTAAATTTTTCCTGTGATTTTTCATTTATTTTATCATGTTTTTTTTCTGGTAATTTTCCCATTTCTTCAATCGTCTTCTGTTCCCCGATTATCTCCTTTACAGTATCTATGCCTGCGGGAACTTCGATATTTATCTTTGGAGAAATGGGCGGCTTAACCACGGGGACGCTTGCCCCACCATGCTTGCTTTTTCGAACCCTGATATCCACCAGTACCGGGCGTTCTATGTAAGTGCTGACAACAAGCGCCACTCCTGGCGAGAGACGTTTTATATCGTCTATTACTTCCGAGCTTATGCCCTCAAGACCCTTGCTGATCGCCTGGAGGTCGTTGGGATTTGTAACTTTCATTATTATCTGGGTATTGCACTGGGAAAGGATGTTCTTGTCGACCCGTGCGGGGCGCTGGGAGACCACCATCAGACCGAGACCGAATTTCCTGCCTTCTGAGGCGATAGTGCGCAGGATATCCGAACTTACCGTACCGCCAAACCCTTTTTCAGGACAGAAATTGTGCGCTTCCTCAAGAACCAGCATGCATGGAGGTACTGTATTGAGCTTGCGGGCATCGAACAGTTCAGCGCACAGCCTGGCGACTATCAATGCCTGAAGATCAGGGTTTACACCTTTCATATCGATTATCGAGGCTCTGCCATCCTGGACAAGGTCGGAAATGGTTGTGGCTTTATCAGATAATATGCCTGTTTCACGAAGCGCCTCAAGCTTGCTGATGATGTTCCATTTTATCTTGCTCTTATTCTGACCCACTTCAAAAATGATATCCTCGATAGTGTATTTTGATTTTTCAGCTTTTAGTTTCGATACTGCCTCAAAGAGTATTCCTGTCTGGTTCTGTGAGTGTTCATCTGAAAAGAACTGCATCAGGTCCTTTACTCCAAGATTTATGCCGTTGAGCCTGAAGAGTAAGTCTGCTGAGGGGTTAAGCGCTTTACTGGCCGGGGTATATACTGTTACCTTGTCCTCGTAACCTGCCGGAGATATGCCATAACGTTCGAACATCGCGGGTTTCTCCTGGTTGGGGATTTTCAGGGTGCCGTATTCCCCGTGAGGGTCAATTATCAGCAGTGGAACGTTCTTTTCAAGGAGTTCTTCCAGTATCACGCCGCTGGTATAGGATTTTCCTGCCCCGGTCTTGGCTAGTATGCTGCAGTGCTTTTGCACAAGGTTGTTGGCGTCAAGGTTGACTCTTATGTTCTGCCCCTCAAGCAGTCCTATATACACATCCCCGCGCATAAGTCCAAGAGTCTGCTTTATGAGCGTCTCATCAGCCTTGAAGACCTTATCTCCAGGACTGAATGGCGATTTCGGAACGCGTAGAGCTCCCTGTTTGTCCCTTGCGCCTATCACCGCAGCTTCGGCTATGATCTGCTGGTCCATATCCGTGACCCTTGATGTGCCTTCAGCCACATCCACAGCCTGCTCGATGGAGAAGCCCTCGCTTGACCGGGTGATAGTTGCAACCTGAGCCAGTGTCCAGCCGTCCACCTCGTGCCAGACCTTGACGTAATCAGATCTCCTGGTCGCTGTGCTGTCTGAAACCGCGAACTTGAAAT
Organism: Methanobacteriota archaeon; assembly: GCA_043729865.1. Lineage (GTDB taxonomy): Archaea > Halobacteriota > Methanosarcinia > Methanosarcinales > Methanoperedenaceae > Methanoperedens. The sequence continues at coordinate 1,011 of JAYTKX010000129.1, read as the reverse complement.
TTAGCGATTCGGTTTTTCCGAATATGACGCCTATTGAATCCTTCACCATTATAGGTATCAGAATAATTCATATGAATATTATACTTTCCTACCAAACCATTAAATACAGTCGTGTTCAATTTAGGCTCCGACGCTCCGATAGTGTAGTCGGCCAATCATTCTGGCCTTTCAAGTTTTAAGCGTTATATGCGTTGAAATAAAGACAGCCAGTGACTCGGGTTCAAATCCCGATCGGAGCATTTCTTAACCACTCTAAAAGCCCCTGGATTTTATGAGCTACAAAGAGTTTATATACGAACATGTTGCATTTATATAATATCAGTTGGCTTATTAAGTAAGTTATAGAGCATGGGGTTATTCCCCTCTGTTATTGCTTTTTTGGGTAGATTGATTAAAAATAAACAGAGGTAAAAGATGTTTGCAGAACAAGATAGAAATTCTCCTGTTTCAGCCGGCGGTGTACACGATGTCGCAATTGAGGGCATTGCCAGAGAAGGAGACGGTATAGCACGTATACAGGGCTTTGTGGTTTTTGTGCCTGGCACAAAAGTCGGAGACCATGTAACGATAAAGATCGAGCGGGTCATGCAAAAATTTGCGATTGCGGCCCTTGAAGAGAAGAATTAGATCAACGGAGATATATACATGAATTACGAAAATAAAGGCGGTTCCAGCAGTGGCGGCTTTAGACCCACGGGTCCGAGAAATATGCACATGGGTCCCAGAGAGATGCACAAAGCAACCTGTGCTGACTGCAAGCAGGAAACTGAAGTACCTTTCAAGCCATCCGGCGACAGACCTGTATACTGCAGGGAATGCTACCAGAACCATAGACCAAAGAGATAATAAATATAGAATAAGACGGATTTTTTCCCTATGAACGGGCACTGATATAACAATATCGATGCCCGCGACAGTTAAAAAATTCCATTCATCGAGTATGTCTACTATTTTGGCGGGAAAATCAATCTGACAGTTACAAAAAATTAACTATAATTCTTAAGTTTTTGC
>JAYTKX010000128.1:0-4882 GCA_043729865.1 Methanobacteriota archaeon | reverse complement strand
CAAGTGTCAATTAGCAACAAATAACCGAGATAAATGATAGAATTATAGTCATGCGATATTTTCTATCTGCGAAAATCTGCGCAATCTGTGGATAAAATTTCCTATGAAAATCCGCAGATTTCGCAGATTGGCGCAGATTTGTTGAACCAGATTCTTTCCTCAATTGTCATAATTTTATCGTTTGTTATGCGCAGAACTATATCTCGATTTTATATGACAATTCAGCCTTGACATGACACTAGAAAACAATTTCAATTTTTTTTGAGCCACACGATATATCATTTAATTTAGTATTCATTCATTTCCTTTGCCATCTCGTAAGCATGCCAACCTAAAACTGACCCGATGATAAGAAAAGTGAAGCTTAATGCCCAATCAAAAGACGTGTACTCGTACGTGTTGCCTTGAATACCTGCATTGAATCCTGCAATAAAGTATCCAAAGAAAAGTATAAACATTAATATTATATCTAATATAACAAGGATTGCTCCCCAAGCTTTACCCAAATAAACATATCCAAGCCCCCATATAAAGAAATTCAACACACCAGCTGTAGATGGGCTCTTTTTAGTTTCTTTCATTTTTACCACAACAATTACATGCTATAAATCTATTTATTATTAACTATAATTTTTTAGAAAAAATCTACAATCATCAAATGTATAATTTATTGTTTTTATACTTTAAGATAAGTTAAGTAAGACCGTTTTTTGATTAAAAATATCTCACTTTAATTCAATTATTCGCGAAGAACATGAACACAGCGATGTCTCCTTCTTCCTTTGTCTCCTTCTTTCACAGTCATGGTCCTGGATATTTTCAGCATGATTCCCCGGGCAATTTGAGCACTGGCACATATGTTCACCTGTTAAATACAATCTGATTAGGATATCCGGAATTCTGGTGGGTGAGCAAAGTTCCGGCAATGCCGCCTATCGATATTACGGCAGTGAAAAGTTCTTTTTGTATCGTTGTAAGAGTCTTTCTTGAATATGGCCATGCTGTGAATTTGTATACGATGTCATGACCGTACAGATTCGCTACCCTGTTCCATATCCTGACAGCTTCAATGGTCTCTTCTTCGCCGCAAAGGTCCATTATAGTGGATAACGAATCGAAAAAGATAAGGCTTGATGGAATTTCTTTCAATAGTTTTTGTATTGTCTCGCTGAAATCCTTAATGTTATCGGGATTTGAAACAACATATTTTTCTTTTGAAGGGGCCATTATCAGTGGATTATACGCATCGACAAAAATGAACTTTTTATAGTAAGGTACAATATTCAGCCCCAATTCCCAGAACTGATTCTTTATCATAGAAGATGTTGTGCTGGAAGATACGAATACACAAGTCCCCCCATTCTTGAGGGAATTATAAATCATCTTCAAACCATAATTATTAGATTCCACACCCGGCTGGGTATAATAAACAAGACTTTTAACTCCAGATTCGTCGGGGATTTCAAGTGTCCTGTTGTTCATGATATTTATCTCCGTTATATTGAGCTTAGGGAGAGATATGTGCCAGTATTTACCTGGCACATTCTAGGACAATAGTAAACTGCTTTAGATAAATATACGTCGACATTTTTTATAGTTTTTCAGTTTTTAAAAGTAGATTATTGGGTTTTTTGGTTTTTAATTGTTTATAATATAATTATTTTTGATTTACCCCAATCATATTGCTGTTTTTACAGAAATATACTGTATCGCTTCAGCTACGCCTGCACCGTGTTCACCCGTAGTGACCATTTTCGCAACCTTCTTTAATTCCGGATGAGCGTTCCCTACAGCCACACCAAAACCTGATGCCTGAAGCATCTCAATATCATTGGGCGAATCTCCGATCGCCACAAAATCCCGTGCAGATATTCCCATGAGCTCTGCGAGCCGCTTTAGTCCCGTGCCTTTATTTATCGTTCTACTCTTGATGTGCACTGCAAAACCAGTGTCCACGATATCAAGCTCAGGGAATTCCATGAGTATATGCCTCGCTTTTTCCACATCAAAATTCCGCCGCAGACCGATCTCTGTTATCCTGTATTCCGGGTCTAGCCTTTCAAGTGGGAAATGCCTGTTGAGGGTGTCGAACGCTTCCTCGCACATTTTCATGTGAGATGTGTCGGATTCAACTATCCCGCATTCCACCACACCACCGTTTTCGGCTATGATGATGCCACCTGTCCCTACAAGTTTCGATGCTGCCCTCGCAAAGCAGAGTACGTTCCCGGTAGCTATGACAACAGGTACCTTCACTCCGCGTAAAGCCTCAACCGCCCTGCAATCGATGCTCCTGTCGCTGTAGGTAATAGTCCCGTCAATATCAACTACTATTGCCTTGAATTCCACGTTCAATAATATGTGTTTTAATCCTTAAGTCCTTCCATTGTGACCGAGAATATCGCCTCGCCTTCTGGAAGATTTGGAGAATCCACGAGCCTCGCTATCCTTTTTTCTCCTTTGGATTTGCGCAGGTACAGCCTGAACGTAGCAGTATGTCCCACGATATGACCTCCAATGGGTCTAGTTGGGTCGCCGAAGAACGCGTCAGGTTTTGCCATCACCTGGTTGGTCACAAGTATTGCTGCATTGTACAGGGTGCCGAACTTCATCAGTTCATGCATGTGCTTGTTGAGCTTCTGCTGCCTGTCTGCGAGCGTGCCGCGTCCTACATACTCTGCCCTGAAATGAGCCGTGAGAGAATCTACTATAATAAGACGAACAGGTTTGTCCGTATCTTTTAACTTGTTCGCAAGGTCGCTTGCTGTGTCTACCAGCAATATCTGATGATTTGAATTGTATGCTTTTGCCACATGGATGTTTTTCAGGAATTCTTCGGGGTCGTATTCGATCCCGGTTTTCACAGAAAGACCCTTTACCATCTGGGTTATTCTCTCAGGTCTGAAAGTGTTTTCAGTGTCGATGATTATCACCGAGCCGCCAAGACCTTTTTCCTCGACCGGCAGCTGCGCGTTCACAGCCATCTGGTGCCCCACCTGCGTCTTTCCCGAACCGAACTCGCCGTAGAATTCTGTTATAGCCTGCGATTCAATGCCGCCGCCCATCAGGTCGTCAAATGCCTTTGTGCCAAAGCTGAGTTTTCCAACGAGCTTTCGCCGCTCAAGAACCAGGTCGCCTGTTTCAAAACCGCCCACATCAGCAGCCTGCCGGGCTGCGTTGATTATTTTCTGCGCGGTGGATTCGCCAATCTCAGCAACGCTCGCAAGTTCTGAGGATGACGATACTGCTATGGCTTCTATCGAACCATAACCTGCTTCTTTTAATTTATCTGCTGTTGCCGGACCTACGCCCGGTAAATCTTCCAGACCCTTTCTTTCTACCATATTTTTCTCCAGTGCACATTTTATTGATCGCGGTGCACAGTTATCATCTCATCTTAAGCGCTGGTATGGTTTAAACCTTATGAGAGCGGTGTGAAAGTATTATTTCCTCAATATCTGTATGCTTGTCCTTGCTCCAGCTGAAAGTTCCACTTCCTCGTTCCTCCCCGGCTTAGCATATGCATCGATGATCCGTATCTCGCTCCCTATATCCAGTCCATTGACAATATCGGCATGTTCACCCCAGAGCGCTACTTTTATCCGTCCGGTATCATCCGAGATGTAGATATTCGAAACCTTATTCTTTGTTCCATCCGTGCGCTCAAATTCCCGTATCTCCTCCAGTCCGGAGACATGCCCGCAAACGCTATAAGACGAGTTTATCCCGATGTCAGCTATAGGCGTGAGCGGCTCTGAATAATCAACCGCTGCGCCGCTCTTTACCATGCTCCCGCCTGAGCCGATCTGCAGTTCTGTCTGGTTGCTGAATGAGTTCTCCCGTGCGTAGGCGTTCATTACCTCCACAGTATCTCCAGCTTTAAATTCCGGTGCATCAGCCTTTGCATCCCATAAAGTAAACCTTATCTTACCGGTGTCGTCACCTATGGTAATGTTGCGTACTTTACCTGCAGTCCCGTCCTTTCGGGAAAAAGTCCTCACAGCCCCCATATCAATGATCTTAACTATAATATTAAGTGAGTTCATACCGTTTTTTACTTCGCTTATCTTAACGGGTTTTATATCCACGGAAACTTCCGTGTCAATATGCTCTATCCCTCCGCCCCTGCCCACATTGACCTCAAGACCGCTTTTCCCTTCCTTGATGTATCCCTTCACTTTCAGGGACTGACCGGGCTTGATATCCCCGATCTTCACGAGGTCGCTTGCCTCATCCCACAATGCAGCTTTTATCGAACCCGTGTCATCGGCAAGATTAAGGTTCACAACACGCCCAATCGTGTCGTTATCACGCGAGAATTCACGAATATCGCTCACAGACAGAACTTTTGCGATAAAGACAACATTGCTCCTGTCCTTCGACATATCCTTGATCTTAACGGCTTCATTGATCCCCATTTCACTGGATACGAGCATGGCTGCTGTCTTCAGGTCGCACAGCCCGTTCATGTCCGTTATTTTTTCTTCGACCTTTAACTTGAATTCGTCGCGTGTAAGCTTTCCTTCAAGTTTTTTGTAATATTCTTCGATCTCCTCGGAACTCACCATGATATGCTAAGAAGAATGTTCTGAATAAAAGGTTTATGGTTTATCGAGGAGGTAAAAAAATAAAATCCCGAACCCCGGCAAGGTTCTCCTACATCCTAGTGTCACGTCAAGGCTGAATTGTCATATGAAATAGAGATATAGTTCTGCGCATAACAAACGATAAAATTATGACCATTGAGGAAAGAATCAGGTTCAACAAATCTGCGCCAATCTGTGAAATCTGCGGATTTTCATAGGAAATTTTATCCACAGATTGTGCAGATTTTCGCAGATAGAAAATATCGCATGACTATAATTCTATCATTTATCTCGGT
>JAYTKX010000127.1:0-42556 GCA_043729865.1 Methanobacteriota archaeon | reverse complement strand
CTCTCGTTCTCTTTCTTGAATTCCTTCCATTCATCAAAGAAGCGATTCACCGTATCCGGCAGGTGCTCCGGCGAAACACGCAGCGCATCAGAGGACTTGTTCAAAAGCTCATCCCTCTCCTGCCACCGTTTTACCGCAGCCTCGCCTGCCGAGAACTCGATGCGCTCTACTCCGTCCTGTATCCTCTCTGTCTTTATGAGCTTGATCGGTCCGATAAGCCCTGTATTCGATACGTGCGTCCCTCCGCATGCTTCCACGTCGCTTCCCACGCGCAGTATGCGTATCTCCTTTCCCGGAGGCACGCCGCCCTGGTACAGCACGAACCCGTACTTCTTTTCAGCCTCGACCCTGTCCATCCAGTCAATATGCACGGGCTGGTTCTTCATAACAGCCCTGTTCGCCAGCAGTTCGATCTCCCTGAACTCCTCGTCTGTGATGCGTTTATAATGCGTGAGGTCAAGCCTTGCCCTGTCTGTGGACTTCTGCGCGCCGGTCTGCCAGATGTGTTTTCCCAGCACTGTCTTTGCAGACTCGTTCACGATGTGAGTAGCTGTGTGGTGTCTCATGTGAGCAATGCGGCGCTCCCAATCAATCTTTCCTTTTACAGTATCACCTTTCTTGAACCCGAAATCGGAATCGGTCTCATGCACAATGACCCCGTTCATGTTCTGGACATCCACCACATTCGCTATGTAATCCTCCATTGACAGCGTGCCGTGGTCAGCGGGCTGTCCTCCGCCCTCAGGATAAAATAACGTACTGTCAAGTATGATTTTATTCTCTATAACCTCAAGCACCTTTGCCTCGAACTCTTTATCTTCAGGATGTTCGTAATACAGTTTGCGCGTGAGGGGAAGCTCCAGCGGCGGCGCCTCTTCTTCCTCCTCTTCTGCCTTGCTGTGCTTTTTTGCCACAAGTGAATAGAACGTGTCAGGAAGCTCAACCTCAACTCCAGCTTCCTTTGCCACCTCGCGCGTTATCTCAGGCGGGATGCCGTGCGTGTCGTAGAGCTGGATCAATTCACCAAGAGGCATTTTCTCCTTTTTGTCCTTGAAATGAAGCGCCGTCTTTCTCACGAGTTTTGTCCCGCGCTCTATGGTATCAGCGTATTTTTCCTCTTCAAGCGCCACTATTTCCCTGATAGTATCGAGCCGCTCCCTGAACTCCGGGTATTCGGGAAAGTTCTTTATCTGCATCTCTATTATCTCAATAAGAGGCTCCCTGATATCCAGTTCTTTCATCAGGCGAAGCGTCCGGCGAAGCACAAGCCTTGCAAGATAACCAGCCTTCACGTTGGACGGGATTATGCCGTCCCCCAGCATGAACGCAAGGCACCTTGAATGGTCGGTGATAGCATATACGGTCTCAACAGGCACCATAAGCTTCTGGAGTTTCTCAACAGTAGTGCCAATGGTATCTGCCACCTTTTTCCGCAGCTGAAGCAGGTTTGCCTGCCCGCTGATATCCATCACGCCAGCAAAGCGCGCGTTCTGCGAGAACATCCTGGCATATTCTGGATTATCTATTGAGTGCTCGATGCCGGCAAGGTCCATCAGTTCATTGACGATCGTGGGGAACACTGCATCATAGATCGTGGGCGAGCCTTTGGACGCCCACACGAACCTTTCAAGCCCGTAGCCTGTATCCACGATGTAATTGTCCATCTTCTCATACGTCTCGCCCTTGATCTCTATCGAGCCGCCTTTTACCTGCTTCAAGTCCATGAACACAAGTGTTGCAAGCTCAAGCCCCCCTACAAGCACCTCAACGCTTGGACCGGCATTGCCGCCGCCAGCCCAGGGCGCCTCCTTATAAGTAACGGCGTTAAGGTCGAGACCCAGCGAGGACAGCAGGTTATCACATAGCTCGACAGTCCTGTCCTTCCAGTAAATTTCATTCCCGCGTGAGTTAAAGCAGTGGTGAGCCATCATCTCGAATGTAGTGAGATGCCTGCCGCTTCTCCCCACAGCATCAAGGTCGTCAAGCCGAATACACGGCTGCGAGATCGTCAGGGGATTTGCAGGTGGCGGGACAAGTCCCGATGTCACAAATGGCTGAAAATCAGCGATGGATGCTATGGTGAGATAAATATCATCCCGCCAGCGCGCTATGACCGGGTAGCGATCAACCCGTGTATGCCCGTTCTTCTCGAAAAATGACAGGTATGCCTCGCGCATTGATGAAATATCATATTCTTTCTTGAACACAGGTGCGCCGATGAATGAGTATGAAACACATGGCGGGTCTCCACAGAACTCTGTCTCTGCATCGCGTGTCCAGAAATTGGTTTGGCACTTAGGGCACGTTTTTCGCACGAAGCCGTTCTCTTTGAAATAATCAAGTTGATACTCGTCCTGCATGTTATCTGGATACTAATTGTAAAGGTAATACATAATTATTCTGGAAAATCGGGATTGTAAAAAAGATTTTCTAAAGTTCAAATATGATTATATACGTGTTAGAATAGATTTATACTCTAATAATCAAAAGAATGATGCAATGGAATTAAATAGGGCACTTAACCATCATGAGATTTATACAGTAGGTCACAGCAACATTGATTTTGAAAGATTTTTGAGCATGTTGAAGGGAATAGAAATATTGATCGATGCCAGGAGTGAACCATTTAGCAAATATGTGCCGCAATTTAACAGCGATAATCTGAAGAAACAACTTGAAAATGCTGGTATTAAATATATTTTTATGAAAGATAACTATGTGGGAAATATTCTGGGTGGAAGACCAAAAGATAATGATTGTTATGAAAATGGGGAGGTGGTTTACGAAAGAATAAGGAAAAAGCGGTGGTATAAAGAAGGTATCTCGGCATTAATTGAATTAGCACATAAGAAAAGAATAGTGATAATGTGCAGTGAGGAAGATCCTTATAAGTGTCACAGGCATAACTTGATAACTCAGAGTTTATTGAGAGATGGGGTAATTGTGTACCATATAAGGAGTGATGGGATCAAAGAAAAAATTGAAAAGCCTGAAAAGATCATGATTCAACTCACCCTAATATGAAAATATACACAATAGGTTTTACAAAAAAAAAAGCACGAGAATTTTTTCAATTATTGAAACTAAACAATGTTGAACAGCTTGTTGACATTAGACTTAATAATACGTCCCAGCTTGCAGGATTTACAAAACGAGACGATTTAGAGTTCTTTTTAAAGGAATTGTGCGGTATTACTTACCACCATTTCAACTTTCTTGCCCCAACGAAGGAAATCAGGGATATATATATTAAAGAAAAGAACTGGGAACACTATACTAAAGCCTACAATGGACTTCTCGAAAATAGAATGGTTCAAGATAAACTGGATAGATCATTTTTTGAAAAAAGAACCTGTTTTCTTTGTACCGAACCATCCGCAAAGCATTGTCATAGAGGACTATTGGCAGAATATCTGAAAAAGCATTGGAATGATATTGAGATAGTACATCTATGAGTTTCGTCTCTTCATCATATCCTATCTATTTCTTCTATAAACAGTGAATTCCTACTATCATAGGCCATCTGCCGCCATATTCAACATTAATATTGTTATCATATAATATAGTTAAACCAATGACGAAATAAGTGATTTTTTCGTTCATATGTTTGTAAAATTCTTCAATAAAATTGTCAGGATATTTCTCTTTATATGTAGAAAGCTTATTATAAAAGGATTCATCTCGGACGGACCAATTAAATTGCCTCCCCACAGAATCTTTGAACATAATATTAATCTTATTGATATCCCCATATATATACATTGAATTTTGTGGTTTAATTAATCCTAATGTTTTTCCGTTCTTAAATGCAGAGTCCACTGATGGTTCTAAATGTGATTCTAATAATATTTTCATTTCAGATTCTGACATATATCGAATCAGTTCGGGCGCTTTTCCCAAGTCTCTTATCAAATAATGGTCTTCAGGACGTTTATTTCTCCCACTCCAGGGTATCACATAAATTTTGGTGATTCCAAATAGGTCAAAATTAATCTTATCACCCTTTTTTATATCATCTTCAAGTATTCTTTGTGGTCTAATCCATTCATCCCTATCATTTATGCCTGCAACACAAACAACACCACCATTTGTAGGTCTCGCTATTGCCAAAACATGTAAATTCATGATATCTGTCGTATTTATAACAGATTACTTAACCTATAAAAATTCTTGTTTTTGTCAGTTGACGCCGATGAACGCCCATAGTCGCAAGCCCCCAGAATTGCAAAATATCATCTTGGCTCTTTCTGTATCCCTATGACAGAAAGGAGCCGCTTTACAACCACTTCTTCCGCGAGTTTCATGAGCGTCTGTTTATCCTTTGTCCCGCCCAGCACCCCGAGCGGTATCTGGGCGCCTGCGAGCATCGCATGTCCTCCGCCCTTATCCGCGCCAAAGGCATCCTGCATAACCTTTCCGATGTTGATGCGGGAATCGCGGCTTCTTCCCGATATATAGATATGGTCCTCACCAAGACCAAAGACCACTGTCGTGGTGATACCTTCAAGCGTGAGCAGGTAATCCGCAGCCTGTGCAAGCGTATCCCTGTTGCGGATAGGTCCTACGTTAGAGAGAAGGTAGCTTCCTTTTATTTCCCGGTTCTTGATGGCTTCGCCAAGGACATCTATCTCCTCCATAGACCTGCTCGGTGCTTCTATCCTGCTCAGTATATCATGGTTCGCAAGCGGGGTAAGGTATGCTGCTGCTATCAGGTCTGAAGGGTCTGTATTCCTGCTGAAATCATCAGTGTCAACTTTTATTCCATATAAAAGAGCGGTCGCAAGTTCTGTCTTTATAGGGATCTCAAGATCCTGCAAGTACTTTGTCATTATCGTGGCTGTCGCACCTATGTTCGGTCTGATATCGACATACTCAGCCCTGACATCTTCGATATCAGCCTGATGATGGTCTATCACTATGCTGACCCTCGTATCAGGCGGAAGCATGTTATTCACGCCCGGCGTAGAGCATTCTATCATGGCGATCTTCTTATAATCAGATTCTTTAAAATCCTTTGACTTGCCCATCTCGATATCCAGCAGATTTACGAACGCTTTGTTCTCATGATGCCCTATGTCCCCCCCATAATGTATATCGGCTTTCACCCCCACGCTGGCGGCTATCTCTCTCAAGCCCATTGCGCTTGATATCGCATCAGGGTCAGGATTATTATGGACTATTATAGCAAACTTCCCGTCGCCAACTGAAGCTATCGATCTTTTCAGGTCTTTTGCCAGCTTTACTGACATTATTTTCTCAATATACTGGACGATAGCCAGGGCAATAGACTTATGAGGGAGGTTTGACGGGAGGACTACGAGGTCAGCACCTGTCGCTTCCATCTCTTCTTTCTGCTGTGAATCATTTGCTCTGGTAACGATTTGAATATCTGGCGCTGTTTTCTTTAAATAATTGATGGCTTTTTTATTAGCCTGGATGTCCGAGCTTACTATAAAAGCCGATTTAAGATGAATGATATCGATATTCTCAAAAACACGGGAATCTCCGATATCGCCCTGCAGCGCATTGAGGTTTTGCTCTAATAATGTTTCCACCTTCGCTGCATCTATATCCACAAGAATGATATTTTTGTCTCTGGTCCCGAGTTCATTAGCAAGAGCAAGGCCTATGCCGCCGCTGCCAAGGACTGCATATGTCGCCTTGATGGGCTTAAGTTCAGATGGTTTTTCCTCTATGGCAAAGCCTCCTTTATCCCTTATATTAGGTAACATGTATTTAAAATACATTGGCTCTTGTAGTTTTTCATGGTCGGACAATAAACTATATATGCTATTATGCTAATAATTATGATAACGAGCGGGAAGGCAAACTTTTTTACTAACCCCCACTCCCACTCCCCGACCCGCTCGTTAACTTTTCATTCGCACAAAAACCTCAATAACCATCCTGACGATATGATCATTTATGAAGCTTGATGGGTCCTACGGTGAAGGCGGCGGGCAGATATTAAGAACTGCGGTGGCTCTTTCTGTCGTGACAGGAGAACGGGTCGAAATAAATAATATCAGGAAGACAAGACCAAAGCCCGGGCTTTCGGCGCAGCATGTAAAAGCTGTTGAGAGCGCCGCAGCGCTGTGTAATGGTAATGTCGCAGGCTGCAAACTCCATTCCACAGATCTTATTTTTGAACCCGGCAAAATAAAAGCAGGCGTTTTTGATATAGATATCGGGACTGCAGGCAGCATAACCCTTATTCTCCAGTGCCTGATGCCCATAGCCATGCATTCTCCAGGCGCAGTCCGACTTAACATCTCAGGCGGGACGGATGTTTCATGGTCTCCCACGATCGATTACCTTCGGTCGGTCACACTGGGCGCGCTTTCCCTGATGGGATATAAATGCGATATCCGGCTGGTTCGCAGGGGATACTATCCACGCGGTGGAGGCTGTGTCGAAGCGGATATCGCTCCTGCAGCATTAAGAAAGATCGTTCTGGAGACCAATGCGTGCACTCTTGTCCGGGGGAGATCCCACTCGTCCCGTCTTCCAGCCCACGTGGCTGAAAGACAGGCATCTGCTGCCCGGGATATCCTGAAGCGGGAAGGTTATGACGCCAGCATATCTATCGAGACAAGAGATGACCCCTCAACTGGAAGCGGGGTGACGCTGTGGTGCGGTGCTGCCGGAGGGAGCGCTCTTGGTAAACCCGGACTTAAAGCTGAAAAAGTCGGAAGTACTGCAGCAGAGGCGCTTCTTGCGGAAATAAGAACCGGGACTGGAGTGGACGAGTTCCTTGCAGACCAGTTGATCCCTTATATGGCGCTGGCAGGAGGCGGTTCTTTTACGACAGGGGTCATCTCTCTTCACACCAGAACGAACATATGGGTAACAGAACATTTCCTGGAGGTGAAATTCAACATCGAAGAATTCAGGACAGGATTATTCCGCGTGTCGGTTTGAGCAATTTGGATAAAGTTATACATGAAGTACGATATAATTATACGTGGAAAAAAATATTCATGAAAAACACACTTACAGATAACTACGGCCGGGTCATTAGAAGTCTGCGTATCTCGATAACGAAAAAATGCAACCTGAACTGCATTTTCTGCCATCAGGAAGGGGAAAACCAGGCGCAATCACATGAGATGTCACCTGAGACGGTCATACAAATAGTTACGGCTGCCAAAGAGTTCGGTGTGGACAAAGTGAAATTCTCTGGCGGAGAGCCGCTCATGAGAGAGGATTTCGAGGATATAATTGCCGGGATGCCTGTTTTGAAAAATATTTCAGCAACCACGAACGGCATACTGCTTTCACGGCGCGCATCATCCCTTGCTGAGAGCGGTCTTGACAGGGTGAACGTGAGCCTTCCGTCCATCAACAGAGAGCATTATGGAGCCATAACAGGTTTTCCGAACAGGCTGCCTGAAGTAATAAACGGCATCGGTTCTGCGATAGATGCAGGATTGACCCCGGTCAAACTCAATATGGTGCTTCTGAAAGGCATCAACCACAATGAGATCGATGATGCCATCAATTTTACAGCAAGGTATGACGGCAATGTTATACTCCAGCTTATCGAGCTCATGAATTTCAAGGATATCAACAGGTTCATGGTAGATATTGATGGAGTTGAAAAAATGCTGGAGTCAAGAGCGTCTCATATAAATGAACGTGAGATGCACAGGAGGAAGAAATATTTCATAGACGGGGTCGAGGTCGAACTTGTAAGACCTATCGACAACTCACGATTCTGCGCAAATTGCAACAGGCTGCGCATAACCTCAAGCGGTAAATTGAAACCCTGCCTTATGAGAAATGACAACCTGGTCGATATCAGGGATGGCGCTGCGCCGGAAGAAATAAAAGAATCGCTCTTGGAAGCGGTGCGGCAGAGGGAACCGTACTACAAGGAATGAATAAATAAACTACTCTTCATTAATAAGACGGATGACCCATTCTGAAAGAGGCTCGCACGATTCCGGTACGCATTCAAGTGGGCAGCCTGTACATGGCGCGAACATATTCCCGGCAATTAATGGTCTGAAATCCCTGACCTTCTCAGGTTCCCTGGTACCGGCTAACCTGATGCGATAAGTCCTTGTACCTTTACTGGTTTCATGTTCCCTTACGATCGTTCCTTCTTTTTCTAATTTATCAACTATGCGGGAACATTTCCTGCGGTCTATTTCAGCCTTCTTCCATAGCTCATTCTGCAGGATGCCTTTTTTTCTGGATTTTATTAACTTAAGGATCTTCTCTTCGGCTTCCATTCTACTCCCCTACGGGGCACAATAGAATAATATTATTGCCTCTTAAAACCACCGAACCCAGAGAACGTGACTTTGCCCCGTTTGCGATCTCAAATGTTTCAATAAGATGCAAATTCAGGTTATCGTCAACACTCTCAAGCTTCCCTTCAAGGGTATTTTTATCTCCTTTCATCTCAACCTGTACACGCGTACCTATTAATGTCTGAACTTTCTTATTTGGAAACAAGATATGACCTCTATACTTCTCTCCTTTTATATCCTTTAGTACTTCAATTTTTGCATGTTTTCTGCAATAATATCAAAAATCATTTGAGGAGTTTCAAGTACCGTGATCCCTTCAAGCTCCCGCAGGAGTCTTACGTTCTTTGCATCAACGTCGCGGACTTTGAGTTTGACCATCCCTCCTCTTATCGCGCCGTAACTGCAAAGGCTTACGCATATCCCGCATCCGCTGCATTTTAGCAGGTCTATCTGGTCTGTAATCGCATCCATCTGGCATTTATCCCTGGGCGGACAGAGCTCGCATTTCATGCAGATCTCCCGGTCTATGAAGAAAGGCATCCTGGAATCAATAGAACCTGCGATATCCACCGGGACTATATATACAGGCATACTTCCCTTGACCGCCTGCGCAACTGCATTGGTTACCAGGGTATCCGCTATCCCGTAAGCCAGCTTGGCAGTTGTATTGGAAGTGGCAGGCGAAACTATCAGGGCGTCGTATTTCCCGAGCAGGAACCTTCCGGTCTTCGGAACGCTTGCGCCCTGCCCGCTTTCAAGAAATATCTCTTCAAGGTATGAGCCTCCTGATATGAAGTCCAGGTCGTCCTCAAGCCCATACATCCTGACTACTTCTTCACCTGCGCGGGATACAAACGCTGTCACCATTAGATTCGGATTTGCCTTTTTAAGGTCTTTAAGAATTTCAAAACTTTCGCGCAGGAAATGCCCGGCTCCTGTGATCCCCCATGCGATTTTCATGCCCTGTTGAGGTTCATCTGCCATGCATATCTTATCATAATACTTGTTTCTGCATTATTAAGATATCATTAAGCAAATGATATTTTATTCAAACCTGGGACTGTAAAATAGTTTTGTTTTTTGACCTTATAAAACCGTCCATTTATTCGATATTCTTCGGGATCTTTTTTACCGTGATCGCAGGAATAGCCATCTATATTTCTAGAGAAATGATGCCGCAGGAACTCGTTTATATCCTTGTTTTCCTTGTGCTGATGGGAGAATATTATATCTCCTACTTTTTTACAGGCATGACAGCCTTCCTCGTTTACGATTATTTTAAGGACGGCGATGCGACAATGTCCGAGGCATGGGCTGCCGCCAAGAAGAACGCACTGACCATATTCTATCTGAGCATCATCTCTGCTATCGTGATAGAGGACAGGGATCTGAAGGGCGCGGTCGGAAGAGCCTCGGAAATAATGCAGAAGCACCTTCTTCCTATTGGAGTGGGTGAGATAGCAGTGGGTTTTGTGACCGGATTGCTTACGTTCATAGGGTTCATAATTGCGATCATTATTGTCCTTGTTATCGCGCTTTCCATGTATGTCACGACAGCATACCATACCTGCCTCTTCCTGTGGGCAAGGAGCGTTGAGGATGCCGGGACAGGCGCGCCGGGAACTGTGAAGCCGCCTGCGCCGATCGCAGGCGCTCTCGGGGCATGAATATAAGTTGACAGGATTCGATTTATCTGCACATGGACATATCGAATATCTATTTTTATTTGATATACCTGATCATATTATTTGGTTTTTTCACAATAGTCAGGGATCGAAAGCTTTTCCCTCCTGGTTCATCCCGAATGCTCGCCCTACTGACATCTATAACTGCATTTTTTGCGAGCTATTTATTTATCAGGTCACTTGTTGACGCAGACAGATATGGCAGTGGAACATGTGGACCTGGAGGGTGCGCTTATGACCAGCCGCTTATCTTTTTTATCGATGAAATTCTGTTCATTCTCATGCTTCCTCTCCTGCTTTTCACAACAGCGTCCGTTTTATTTATTATGCTGGCAAATATCCGGGATTTGAAAATTGAGATGTTCCTATTTGACGGTGCAAGTATCATTTTTGCAGGAAGCCTTTTGTTCCTTAACTTCATATTGGGAGGGAACCCTGCGCTTAAGATCATGAGTCCGGCTTTTCTTATGGTAACGCTTGTTCTACTTATGGCGAACAGGCGGTACAGGCATATACTGGTCGCTGCTGCGGCATCGTATATAGTTCCTTTGTTGTACTGGTAAATCGTTCTTATCAGAAATGATCAAACTTTGTTGTTCTCAATTATTCTTATCTCCTCATCCGTCAGCCCGTACAGCGCATATACTTTTTTATCGATTGTATCATCAATTTCTTTGATTTCCCGTTCCAGCGCCTCCTTCTTCGCCACATCGATGAGGAACGGCGCCATCAGCTCCTCGATAGCGCGCTTGTTATCTTCGCCATTTATCACAAGGCGCGGTATTTTGAGTTTCTGCAATTGTTCGAGTATGTTGCCGCTGCCGAGCTTTCCCGGCGCCGTGCCTTTGAGGCTGTAATAGATGAATTTGCGCATGCTGCTGTCCGGTATGCGAAGGCGCAGGGCGCGCACGTTGGAGGAGCTTAACAGCTTGCCCTTGCCACCTGTATAATTATAGCCAACCACGAAAACCAGCCATTCACCCTCCTCCAGAACATAAAATGCCTCGAATTTATCAACAATGATTGTGCTCACTGGCTTCCCAAAATGGTCTTTCAACACTTCTTTGTCGCCCACGGGCAGCGCGTCCATAAAACTGCGCAGAGCGGCCATTGTGTGCGGGCGCAGGTTGAGGTAGTGATGAAAGTCGGCGCGGATTTCAGAAAGCTGCTTGTTAAGGGCGAGCATGTGGTCAACGAGAGAGACGAGGTCGTCGTGAGTGGATTTTTCGGAGGGATTGGAGAAATCAATTGTATGAATTGGAATGAAATTGACATAAATATTTTTAAATCTATAATAATCCCCCCGTATTTGAGCAGATAAATAACTAAAATAAAAGTTTATCAATTTAGAATTCAAAACTGCAACAAGATATTTATCTGCTTTTGGAATTATGAACCCCGTCATTTCAATAAAATACCCGTTTTCATCATAAGTAAAATTACAGTCATTCGATATGTCTGGATATACTATTTTAGGTTTTTCATATTGATCATAATAATCGCAAGCTCTTAACCCATACCAATTCCTGTTCGTATCTTTAATGTCGCTCCTTTCCGATAATTGGTTTTTGAACTGGTTCAAATATCTCAATGTATTTGGATATTTATTAATATCTTTATTTTCAGTGAAAATTAGATACTTTCCTTCAAATTGGATATTCCATCGTTTAATGTCCCGACCTCTAATTATCGGTTTATACAATTCTTTTTCAAAAGTATTTTCACCAATAATTGAATGCATTTTTTCCTCATCAACAATTAATACTTCATTCAAGCCAGTTTTTATTCCTGAAAGTGGCTCGCCAGCATATTCTTTTAAAAGAATCCCTTTTTTGTAGATTTTTTTCCTCAGTTCAGCAATCTCAACAGGTTCGAAACTCCAACTATCCTCTCCTAAATCACTCTGCCTTACAGAATAACTATTTTTCTGAAATACAGGCTCTAACTCCTTAAAATCAAGATTTTCGATTTTGCAGGCTTTTAATATATTCTCGTTTCTGAATTTTTCGTTGTTTTCCTTCTGCATTATAATTATACACGGATAAGCCGTAGCATCCTCAAAAACGGGCAGGTCTCCAAAATCAATGAATTGTAAGATTTTACAATTTTCAAGAATGAATTTTCTCAATTTTTTTCCATAATTTGCGCGCGTAAATTTATTTGAAACTATAAATGAAAATAAGCCATTATTTTTTAATTTTTTGATTGACTGCTCAATGAAGTATGCGTATAAATCTGCAGCACTATCAAAAATCGCATATGTATTCTCAAAAAACTCTTTTTGTTCAGTTATTACTTCCTGCCTGACATAAGGTGGATTCCCTATCACCACATCAAACCCTCTCTCCTCCTCAGCCAGCCCCTTCTCAAACACATCCGCGAACTCCTCCTCCCAGTTAAAAGGCTTCTTCGCGCGCCACTCCTCCCCGAAATACTTCTTAAGCTCATCCTCGCTCCCGCTGATGAGCGAATTCCCCACCTTGATGGTCTCGCCCAGGATTGGGGGCAGCATCTCCTCAGCTTTCAACGCCTTGAGCATCAGGTTCACAGCCGCGATCTCAGCAGCCTGGCTGTCCAGGTCAACGCCATGGATGTTGTTCATCAGAATGCTGGCTTCGTAGCCTTCGTAAATGCTTTCTGAGGATTCAAAAAGCATGCCTTTCCTGACATTCTCATCTATGCGCGCCTTGATCGGACGGTTTTTCTCCTCATAATAATTCGCAAAACAGTCGTAGGCTTTGATCAGGAACGAGCCGGAACCGCATGCCGGGTCAAGCACTTTTATGCGCGCCACTTGCTCTGGCGTCTTATCCTTCAGCAGCGCGCCCAGCGTGTTCTTCACGATGTAATCTACAACGTAGGGAGGCGTATAGTAAATCCCGCTCTCCTTGCGCGTCTCCTGGCTCGGCTTCAACTCAAAGGTGTTATCCTCCTTCAATCGAAGCGTATTGCCAAGATAGGTTTCGTATGTATTGCCCAGAACGTCAAAATCAAACTTCCTGAAAGAACGCGAGGTCATCTCCTCAATGATATTCTCAAGCACATGACTGCTCACATTGATCCGGTCGTAGAACATGCCGCGTTTGAAAATCTCGCCATTGTGGATATCGTTGAACTTGTCGAACAGCGCGCCGTCTGAGAAGAGCGCCTCATAAAGCGGGTTGTAGCGCCCCGCAGATTTCCAGAGTTTCAGTTTATCCCCCAGGATGTTAGAGTCGTCAAGAAGCAGGTGGTCTTCAGCCCATCTGATAATTATCAACCTGTCAAGAATCCTCTGCACCGCGCTCTTAAGTCTCTCGATATCGAAATTCCCTTTTTCATCCTTGAGCACGGAAAAATCAAGGCGCTTTCTTAAGATCTCCCTTCTGGATTCTAAGAATTTTGCATATTTGGGGTCATTTTCATGCTTTGCATAATCGGGAAAAAGCTGGCTCAGATCAGGTGGTTTGCCTTCATTTAAGAAATTATTTCTGTAGATATCATTGGCAAGTTCAATGCGCCAGTTGTTAAGCAGTCCCAGAAATTCCTTATCAATAGGCTCTTTTTCTTCACGGGCGCCAAGTTTATCGATTTTCTCCGACAAAACGAATTCTTTGGTCAGGTGAATAAGGTCCCACAATCTTTTTGTATAATCGTCAATAGATTCGAAATTCAGGACAGTCAGCCCTGTCAGAGCATTAAATACCCTGAATTTCTCAAAATTGGTAAGAATCGCCCATTTACAGTTTTTGCTCGCAGCATAGAGAATTGACTGACGTTCTTCAAGCGTCCAGTCTCCTCTTACTTTATCGCGATGCGGAATCAAACCGAAGCGCTTTGCTTCAATGAATATAACGGGCTTTTTATTAATTTTCAGAGCGACATCCGCAAAACCCGTCCCGCGAATAAAATGCTCCCTGTCATACTCATCAGGATTCCTGATGTCCCAACCAAGTATCTCGAACAATCGATCAATAAAATCTGCGCGCACGTTGGCTTCGCTGACCGCCGCCATCTCTTTTGGTTCGTCATTTTTGGATTTCTTAAGAGCCTTGTAGCTCGCTACAAGTTTTTCAACATCCTGACTTATCCTGCTCGCAGCTTCATTATCTATCATTTGAAATAAAAAAAAGTTAGAAGCAGGCTTCTGCCTACTTCTTTCCCACCGGTGGGGCGACGGCTTTTGGCTCTTCCTTCTTAGGCTCAGCGGGTTTGGGCGGTATTGTCTGCGTCCTGAACAGGTCGCTGATGCTCTCTTTCGGCGCTCCTGGCGCAGGAGACTTAACGTCTGTGGAGAGACCCATCAGATGTGCTGTGAGAACCACAAGGTCGTCCACGTTCATATCCAGCTTGAGTTCATCCCTGCCGTCAATGAGGTTGCGCCTGCAGAACGGGCATGTGCTGATAAGCGCCTGTGCGCCTGTTTCCTTTGCATCGTTCATGCGTCCCTTGGCAACACCCAGCGCAAGGTCAGGAATACCTGCTTTCACGCCTCCGCCAGCACCGCAGCATCTCTGTTCCTTGCGGTTTCGTTTCATTTCCACAAGTTTGATGCCAGGCATGCTCTTTATTACCTTTCTGGGTTCTTCGAACACCCCGACATGCCTGCCAAGATGGCACGGGTCATGATACGTAACTGTCTTATCCAGGCTCTTTTCCCATTTTATCTTGCCAGCATCGAGCTGTTCTGCAAGGAACTGGGACATGTGAATGGCTTCAAAAGGCAGTTCTTTCCCGTATGCTCGCGGCCAGTCTATCTTTGCAGCCCTGAAGCAACCTGCGCATGCAAATATTACTCTCTTTGCACCTCTTGCCTTGAGAGCTTCGACATTGTGAATTGCAGCCTTTTTCGGTGTATCGTTTATGTGCTGCTGCCCTGTTCTGATAAGGGCTGAACCACAGCACCATTCCTCTTCTCCGAGCGCCATGAAAGGAACGCCCAGCTTATTAAGTATCCTTGCAGTGCTGACGCCCAGAACCTGCTGGTTGTATCCTGCGGTGCAGCCGATGAAGTATGCTATATCGGATTTATCTGCTATCTTGATATCAGGCGTCATCCAGGCAAGCCTGTCTTTCTGCTGCTTCATATAGGGATTATGCCCTTCTTCGATGAGCTTGGGGAAAAGGCTCTGCTTGCCATAAGGACCAGTTCCATATTTCACGAGGTTAGCGCGGTTGGATTCCCATAGCTCTATTGTGTTAATGCCCGCAGGGCATACTGTTCCACACATACCGCATGTCGTGCAGTTATAAAGGTCATCTGTATACTTTTTTATTTCTTCAGGTGGAATCTTTTCAGGTCCGAAAAGCCTTGCTTTGAGACCATAGCTCCTGTTCATGAAGTCACGCCATCTCAGGAGCTTGTCCCTGGGCTCGATGTCCTGGTTCTTATCCCTGGCATCGTAAGTGGGGCAGTACTTCACGCATTCGCCGCACCGGGTGCAAGCGTCGAACTCCATTAACTGGGTCGCGCTGAAATTTACAGTGTTAATTGAGGGTTTTTCTTTTGCCATTTTTACTCGCCTCCGTGGTTGACCAGAATGGTCAGGGGCGCTGTTATCATATGGAAATACTTGCTGAATGGCAGGTAGGCAACACAGAACAGGAGTGTGAAGACCTCATGGAACATTACAGTGATATTATTGAATAAACTTGATGGGTATGCACTAATTAAATCCCTGCTGATATCTCCTCTGAGAGTCTGTGCGTAAAAGCCAGTGGCTACCACAATGAGCAAGCCAATTATCAATATCCAGTCAACTTCAGCATTCCTTGCCTGAACATCTTTTGCTTTCGAGAACAGTCTCCTTGCTATTGCAATAACAATACCAACGACAAGCATGTACCCGAATATATCGTTAGGAAGTTCAAGGGCTTTCCACATCCCGATAAAGAATTCTGGACCGGCATTGAGTACGAAAGGCCCGTAAAATTCGGCCGCTGCCGCAACGATCGTAAGGACCAATAATCCTATCCATCCCCAGAAGATCAGTATGTGCATGAACCATTCAAGCTTCCTGCGCCTGTATGTCCTTCGCTGGAACAGGACATCAAGAACGAGTATCTCAAGGGCATGTCCTATGCCTTTCTCGAAAATTCTGCTTACGATCAACTTGAGAGCGCCCCATGCACCTGTGGGTTTTGTGGCGCCTTCGGGGATACCGCGTCCCCATTTGTCTAACTGTATGTATATTCCTACAATGAACAGGATTATTGAGATGACGGCTGTAGCAGCCATTATCCTCCAATCTATAAAGAGCGTATCAAATACTTCTTTACCTAATATTTCAAGACCTTCTGACATTTAATCCTCCTATTTATGCCTGTGATGGCTTTCATTCCCCTAAGAATCACTTTTATATTAAGCTTTCGTTATTAGGCTCAGGTATGTTCAAATCGAAACATCCGAGACTTTTGCTCTCAAATGATTTTTGAACGAAAAAAATATAGTATAATGCTTAAGCCATGGATATTCTGGCTGACTCAGGAATTTCGTTATATAATTTGGGGATTTGTTGCATCTTTTTTGAAGATATTTCAAATTCGCCAATTCTTTTTTCCGGATAATGCACAGCAGATAAGGACAGACATATCTTAAGATATTCCATGATTTCAGTCTGGTTCTGGCAGTCTTCCAGTCTTATTTTTCTCTCTGCAGTATCGCTTTTTAAAGTTATCACATCAGGCACTATTATTTCAGTCTCCGTAAAATCACCCTTCAGTAGAATGGTAATGATACTAACTATACATATATATGTTTTGCTCAGTAAAGATACAGTAAAGATATATGTACAAAAATTCATCTAAGAATAACTCAATTCAGATTTGACAAATTAGGTGCAACATGCCTGAAGACATTCTAACTACCGTAATGGCTTTCATATATACCATAGGTCACTGGCTAGGTGAAATTATAGTCGGATTTATACAATCCATCTCCGGGGTCGCGATCCCGCAGACCATAGTAGATGCCATAGGACTGCTTGTGATACTGACCATCTTCCTTGCGTTAGCAGATGTGGCAAAGAAAGCGATATGGATAATAGTGGCTGTGGGCTGGGTGCTGATAGTCCTTAGAATTGCGATATTAATGATAGGATGATCGCGCCCGGACTATTATTTTTTCTTCTCTTTTTTCTTGCTCTCGGAAGCGTTTTGTTTTAATACCCGTTCCACATATTTTTCGACTTCCAGATAGGTGAGCTTCCTGAATTTTCTGGTCGAAAGTTCTATTACCCCGATCTCAATGGTCGCTGCATTGAATATACCCTCGGCGGCACTTAAAATCGCTTCAAGCCCGAGAATAATTGCATCATCAAGTTTGATATTTTCTGTATATTTCTTCTCGAAGAACTCTAATGATTCATTCCTTCTCGAGCCTATAGCCGTAGCTTTGTACTCCAGCAGAGCCCCGCTCGGATCGGTCTCAAAAAGACGCGCCCTGCTGTCATCAACGCCTGCAATAAGAAGGGATGTCCCGAACGGTCTTACGCCTCCTGACTGGGTATACGCATATTTAAAATCGCATATTTTCTTGGAGAGTTCCTCAAGACCGATAGGCTCATCATAGGTAAACCTGTTGCTTTGCGCCTCTGCCCTTGCATAGTCAATGAGCACTCGCGCATCTGCGACCAGTCCTGATGTTGCTGCTCCTACATGCTCATCGATCTGGAATATCTTCTCTACTGAGTCAACTTCAAGCAGTTTGCTTGTTATCCGTTTGTCCACAAGCAGTACCACTCCGTCGGCAGCTTTCACTCCGACTGCTGTCGTTCCCCTTTTTACAGCCTCTCTGGCGTACTCTACCTGGAACAATCTCCCGTCAGGGCTGAATACTGTTATTGCGCTGTCATATCCGGTCTGCGGCGTTTGCATCATAATGTTTCCCTGTAAGTTGAAATTTTTTTTCTGTGCCCTAAAAGGACTGTACGGACATATATCTATTGCCATGGAATACTTTCAGGAAAGTATATGTATAACAGGTAATAAACAGAAATCAACAATAGGAGGTATTATGGTTTTATTAGAAGCTTTAACGATTGCAATAGGAGCAGTCTACGGATACCTGAAACCGGGGAAGGAAGACCGCACAGACCTACTTAAAAAAGGGGTGTTGATAGGCATAATACTGGGTCTTGTCTTTACGGGACTGGGAATGTTAGTAAATATAAAATTCCTTCTGCTTAGCAGTGTGGTAGGATTTCTAATATTTATCGAAGTGGTGATCATTGCAGTTCTTTTCATACTCGGCACGTTCATAGGGGACTGGCTGGAAGAGAAAAGCAAACCTGCATGATCAGAATTTAATGCTCCGATGGGGATTTGAGCATCCCGTAACGGAATAGCCCAGAATCCCAGGAGCACTTTTTGACGCGATAACCGGCACGTCATATAGAAAACCGGCTCGGATTAGCAGTCCGGCGTCCATTTTATACTTGGCTTTATAAGCCTAAATAGTTTTGCTCATGTGCTCCCAGGTGGGGCGTTTGGTGTGTGCTGAGCGGGATTGCGGGGGCATCCGGCACCTCATGCACTATACCCTGATACGTTTTTAAAGGCAAAAAGCTTTTCTGCATACCGATTTTGTTATTATAATTATGATGTATAATGAAGGAAATAAAAAAAATAATGAAATATTTATAAATTTGTTAAATTCATAATTACACTTTTGCTTTTATAATCCTCTTTCCACTTATCCATAGCTTTTTTCCACTCATCCTCTGAAAGAATGCGTGTTGTTTGAAAATTTTTTACAACCTTACCGTAAACGCAATCAAACTCTATAGCTCCGAACAAACATAACTCATGTTTCCCAAAATCCACGTGCGGTGGAAGGGGGTAGTAGAATCTGAAATAAGCGTTTTCTGTTGCGGGTAGATCGGGGATACTATGATACATGCCAATCCCAACAGATTTTGTAAAAATGCTTTCTTGCCTCGACCAGCTAATCTTGTCTATCGTAGCAGCACCCAAGAGTACCCATGCAACAATTTGTATAGGAGTTAGATCAACGTCGGATTTGCTAATTGCTTTAAAATTTAACCAGGCAGCAGGAAATGCTGTGTCAGTGGCAAAATCAAGTCCCAATTTGCCATCT
The DNA here is from genome assembly GCA_043729865.1 of Methanobacteriota archaeon. Lineage (GTDB taxonomy): Archaea > Halobacteriota > Methanosarcinia > Methanosarcinales > Methanoperedenaceae > Methanoperedens. Next base: position 23,537 of record JAYTKX010000127.1, on the reverse strand, counting down.
ATTTCAACTTTGATTTTTCTCCGAAATTTCTCTTTAGCCCAGTCGATTCCCATCATACTTAGTACCTTCAGGATTGACCATACTATTCTTGATGCAATCCAAGTTATAGTTTCACTTACAACCATAAACTCAATCTCCTCTAAATTTTTACTGGGAGACACGCAAAGCTAAACCCAAAAAGTATTTACCACATAAAATCCGTTTATTATTTAGCTCTTTAACGGATTGATGGGCAATACCTTGATGGATTTGCTCTTCAATCTCCATCTTTTCATCATCCCGTATTTTTATAATAAGGGAATCATTCGAGGGTGAATTGTTTTTTCTGGCAAAATACTTTGCTAAAAATGAGAACGTGGAAATCCATATTAATCCATACGGTTTGAATAATTATATATACTGAGGAATCCTATTCTAACACGGGTTTAGCAGACCCAGGAAACGTCGTATGGTGAAATGCAGACAATTGAGCTTAGCTCAGGCTCTTGGAAATTTGAGCGGTATTGAACTTGAAAAATTATTAGGTTTGAAAGTCATTTTTGAATGCAGATGCAATAGCCGGGCAGGGAGCCGGCTCAAAAAAACAATCACAAAGACCGGCACTATCGCCGGGTTCTCTAAAGCCCCCGGTTTTGTGGTTATAACGGATGACAGGGGCGGTCAGTATTCCCGTGATCTGTCGCGTGTATGGGAAGACGTAGTCCAGGCAGGGATTATCGAGCACCGGCACAGTAGAAGGAGAGTCGCTGTTTTCAGCCCGGCGGTGAGGGCATGAGCGAATCTAAGACAGATAGCGAAGCTGAGGTTCTGGCAACGTCAGGGGATCTGGATGAAACAGAATTTCGCACGATACTCGATTGTACCGTAGAAGAACTTCTCGAAAAAGCATGGCAGAATCAGTGGAAAACCAAGCATATCGAGTTCTGGCTCACAGTCAAGAATGCTCAGAATTTCGAGTTGGTATCAACTGCGATCCTGGAACGCCTTGAAAGGATCAATCAGTCGGTGATTGTATGACCTTTACCAGGGAAGAAAGGGCTAAGCTGCTCCGGGCAGGGTTCACCGGCGGGGATATCGTGGATCTGTATGTGATATTCAACGGCTTCGAGATCGTGTGTGTGAACTGGCAGGACGGGGCTGTCAGGTCATTAACGGAGGAGTAGCTATGGCATGCGGGTTGAGAGGTAGCGATCCCACTCACGGGGATCACTGGTGCAGGAATTGTTACTATTGGAGATTTCCTGGGGCGGTAGAATGCAATGATTGCATTACAACGAACAGCGGATGCAAGTTCAAACCGAGGGGGTGAGGGCATGAAAGCGAAATGGTTATGTAAAGACTATATACGGAAATGCTGTCTCTGCGGGGAAGGTCAGGAACTACAGTTTATGACGTGGTCTCAGGCTCTTGATGGGTGGATGTGTTCAGCCTGTAAATCACAGGGGATAGTCCGCTTGTTCTGGCCGAAGGTGAGAGTATGACGCAAATCAAGATCAGTGAACATGGCATCGTTGAAGGTCCCAACCTGAAAGAAATCTCTGTCAAAGAGTGGCTTGCCCAGGGAGAACTCCTATTCGGTGCCGACAAAAAGCAGTGGAAATGGAAGTGCTCTAACTGCGGTCATGTGCAGTCGATAGCTGATTTTCTTGAACTCAAGAAACTTGGAATTATCAAAAAAGAAGTGGACGTAGGCACACTTGTATATTATTCCTGCATTGGCAGGTTCGATACAAGGATACTTGAAGAGGACGTGGGGACGGTCTGGAATAAGAAAAGTCCCTGCAACTATACGCTGGGAGGGCTGTTCCGCTTCGCGAATACTTTTGTTATCAGTGAATCTGGAGAACGGATTCCGGTATTTGATTTTGCGCTGCACAGGCGGTGTGGGGCATGAGCGAACCGCAAGAATTCATATCCGGCAACCGCTTAGAACAATGCAAGCGCTGCGGTCGATGGTTTTATCAGAAACATCCTGGACAGGAATACGGTCCCACATGTGCCAGGAAGATGGCAGGCTGGGGGCGGTGATTGTATGAATGCAGAGCAAGAAGTGACCGAGTTCAAGCGCGAGCATTTCATCCGGATCAACCTTGACCCGGATCATTACTATTACAGTTTCGGCGTTCCTGGTTTTGAGATCTGCCTTGAGCCGTGCGCTGCGGGGTTCGATGTGGCGATATATGCTGAGGATATTGCTATTGGATCTGATTTTTCATCATCATTAGAACCTAAACAGTGTACAAGAACAGGAGATTATACACAGATTGATGCTCTGTTTGGGGATCGCAAAGATGAGGACTGGAACAAGGCACTGGTAATAGCTGATGAGCTGCTTGAAAAGTACATCACGGATCGTGAGAAGTTCAGGGAGCTGCTGGCTCAACCATGCTTATACCGACTCTGTAGAGAGGCTGTTTTGGAAAAAGCCAAAGAAAATAAAAATTTCTGGTTAGAGCTCTGGCAAGAACAGCTATACATGAAACAACTTCTCCGGGGAGATTACAGACTGAAGATAAGAAAGCCGGTGATTGAATGAAACCCTGGGATCCGGATTCCGCAGATCTCCAGGGCAGGGAAAAGCTGCTGGAATCAGTGAAAAAAATCAGGCAGGTATTGAGGGAAGAAGGCCTGTCGAGGTCTCAAGCTCATTCAGTATTAGCTTTTGCTGTGCGCTCTTTGCTTTTGAGGTGGCCATGACCAAGATCTGTCCAGCTTGTAAAAAGACAGAATTAAAACCTGGCCAGCTTATCTGCGACACTTGCCTGGAGACGCATATCGAACTACTTCTTTCGCGGTTTGAACCTGGCATGAAATTGATCAAGGAAGGTCGCTGCCCGCGAGGATATACAGTTCCTCTTGCCTGTTGGTTGTGTCCTTTCGGGCATGCAACAGAATGCCACTATCCGCAGACCTGCACTGAAGCGCAGTGCAGTCACTATATGCGTGAAATGCCGGAGGAATTATGAGCAGAACTCTATTTTTACTGTTGCTGTTATTTTTCTTGGTGGGGTTTTCTACCGTCGTTTTTGTCACGTTGGGCATTGTGGGGTGCTGATATCGTGGTCTGGGCAGAATCCTCATCTCTCCTCAAGCGCTGCGCTTACTGCCATGAATCTGTATCGGTATTTGAAGGCACGTTGGGCGATTTTGGCAAATGGTATCATGAATCATGCATGATTCATCTGCTGTGGAAAGAAATCTGGAGCTACCGCAAGAACTTCTTTGACCGCAAAATTACATTTGGAGGTGCTGTTGATCTTGCCGAAAAACTCAACCTGTATCATAAACTGAGATCCGAGAAGACTGAATTTAAAGGCATAAAACATGTTACAGAGACCAGAACTCAGACAGGGGTGATTAAAGAAAAAGTGGTAACGTGCCTTCCTGACCCGCAGGCAGCGCGCGAGATGCAGGAAGCAGTAGAAAGGGCAAAGAACAGGATTTTAGAGGAACGGCAGAGAGGCGATATCACAGATGAACAGGCAAAAGACCGGCTTGCGGAACTCATGGAGAGGGCAAGGGATTTAGCACAGCAACAAGCCACAAAAATCACTCCGGTTTTAGTGGATGGAAAACCTGTTGTTAAAGAGATATCAACGACTGTCAATGAGTTCAAATATCAGGTTTCCCGGCCTGTGGTTGTACGAACCGTAAGCGAGAATCCCCCGAAACTGACAACACCGGAGAAAATTTTGAATGATATGAAAAAGCTCTGGACGCCCCTGGATGATCCATTTCTCAAACTGGTTGGAGAAGGTGAACAGATCGAGGATGATGGGGACAGTGTACTAAAAAAGTACAGATTAGCGGGTAAAGTAAAGAGACTGAAATTGGATGAGGGTAATTCAGGGTCGAAGGAGGTTATGGGTTATAAATAGAGTTCTGCAAGGGGCAGCAAGGCTGTTTCTCTGTATTGAGGGTTTAATCACGATTATCTTTAGCGACTGGGCTACCACTGGTAGCCCACTGGGAGACCGTTTGGTCTCCCAATACCACACGGGTAGACCACACAGGAACCGAGATCAGAAAAAAATTGGCAAAAAATCGGAAATTATGCCGAATAAAGCATAAGAGGGTAAAAAGAAAACAAAGTAATTTTATAAACGGAATAAGATAGTAATAACTATCGGGATGTTTTTAGCATGTTACGTAATGATTAGTTTACGGTGGATTACCCTGAACGGAAGTGAAACGGAAGTGAAAAAAAAATCAAAATTGGATACCAGAGAGAAAAAATGGGAGACCAAATGGTCGCCCACTGTCTCCCACTGGGAGACCATTTCTTTATTTTCTTTCAAAAGGAATAATTATGGCTGAGAAAAGAAGAACAAAAAGAAAAGACGTTAAAATAAATGAGGGCACTATAGCTTATAAATGGACCCACGGAGATAAGCGTCCGAGGGGGCTTACAATACAGGATATCGTAGAAAAGGCGTTTCAAGCCCTTGAACAGGCACAGAGCCCCAAAACAAAGGAAGAAAAAGCTCTGGATATCCACAAGGAATGCAGGGCAAAAGTATCTGAGCTACTGCCTTCAGCGTGGGTGGTATACCAGCTTGCTGAGGTTCTTCTCACTCACGTTGCTCAGGACACACCCGTCCCCGACTCGGTATGGCAATTGTATATAAAAGAAATAGAGTTAGCAATACAATCAAGTAAAGCACATTTTGCGAGTGGTCTACCACAGGTTAGAAATGGTACTCCAGTGCAGCCGGGTTTTGCGGGTGGTCTACCACAGGATAAAAGTGGTACTCCAATACACCAGGATACACAACCTGAACGGCTGAGCCTGGCATGGTTTGAAAGGGAGCTTTATAATGCTAATGCCTTGCTTCAGTACTATTCTCATGATCCGGCCCTCAGAGAGCGAGCAATAAACTGGCTGCATAAACTGAAAGATGAAGCAACTGAAGTACAGAAAACCAAACCCGATCCGGAAATAAATACTATTCTTGCAAAAATAAACGCAGCAATCGAAAGCCAGAATAAAGCATCACCTGGGTGATTCCTTGAACGAACATAAGAATTATGTGAAATGGGCGATTCTCTGGCTTGTCCCGCTGATTGCCATCAACCTACTGAGGATCTGGCTGAAAGGGGTTGAGCCTTAATGCTGCCGGATCCGCTTCAAAAACAAAATTCCACTCATCCATCATGAATGAGCCTGTGCTCAGGACCTGAGCTTCCGGCCGGAGTTCATCCTCAGAGCACAGGACTGCCCGATTGTAAGACCCTAAGTGAGTATGGGGTCGGGCGTCTATATAGCTTATGCCATAAAACCGCTATGCGTAGAGCACAAAAAAACTGCATATTATTCAGATTATACGCAGCTTTTGATGAGAATTCTCAACCCGAAAAATTTTTTAATTATAATCAGTTGACGACGACCAAAAGTTCAGGAAACCAAACCAGAAAATAGGTCGCCATCATAATTATAGTATCATTTTATTCTCTTATATACCTTACAATTTACAGACACGGACGTGTTTTTTATGCTATGTTGTATCAATTATATCGAACATTTAGCTTGACTTACATACTAACATAACCCAATAAATACCAGAGAACATCTGGCAGGAAACCAAATCTATGAAAGATGATAAAAATCTATTAAAGAGAACAACTTTTAAAAAACATGACGACGAAAGAATAAGCCGGGCAACATCAATCGCCATGATGAGCTTTAAAGGCGGTACAGGTAAAACATCACTGACCGCAGGGCTTGGGCTTACTCTTGTCAGAAAAGGGTATGATGTGCTATGGATAGATAATGATGCACAAAGCAATCTTACCCAAAGGATCGGCTGGACGACAGGACAGCATAAAAGTCAATATAGAGTCCCGAATTTATTAAAGGTCGGAGATGTTGCACTTGGGGATGAGTCGGGAATTAATGCGGTTCTTCAAGTTCCTCTAAATATTAATTATTCGTTTTTCTATAAAGAGAGGGGTCTTGGGGATTATGGAAAAGGAAAGTTGGGTATAATCGGCGGCTCAAACTTTGCTTCGATTGAAGCCTCTTCATTGAATGATAAATACAAAAAAGATAGAACGGCGTTTGAATATCCGAGCGTCCCGGCTTTCTATAACTCTGCAATTGGTGTATATAAACAGTATTTTGATTATATCCTGTTTGATACTGCCCCAAGCATGGAAGGCAATCTCCTGAATATACTGACCGTTTTAGCGGCAGATGAGGTTGTAACTCCGGTCGATGGGTTAGAGGCTGCTAATGGAATTAGTAACATGATCAGTTTCGTACAAGGGCATACAATGAACTCCCTCTCTGAATATGGTGTTAAAAAACCCGCTCCAAATATGACTTTTGCAATGGTAAAATATCAGCGTGATAGTAAAACAAAAATCGATGGGTTAGAAGAGGTTATTGAAGGTGGAATACTTGGAGAAAATGAGGTTTTCCGGCTCTTGAAAACCGTTTTGGGTAACTTTGTATGTGACAAGGGCGTTCAAGAAAGACAGGCGCTCAGGCAAACTCTTTCGGGTTTTTCAGCCAATGATTATAGCAAACTATCTATTGAAATAATCCAGAAGTTACAAGAAAAAAGACCGAACATTCATGATATATGGAATACTGAAAAGCGATCCCTTCTGGAAGCGGGGCTTCAAGAGATCGAACTAAAGAACCTTGTCAAAAGACCGATATTAAAAGGCTGCAATTTTAAGTGAAGGGTGAAAAATTGGTAAGAGATAATAAGCGGTTGTTCGATGAGGTAGGGCAAATTGCCCTTCCTTATCTTGTTTATGCCGAAAATGAAACTTTCCGGGTGAACCTTGCGAAAGAGTTGGCTAAGATAACACATCATTACTTGCGTCAATCAGAAATGCAGCTTTTTCCAAAAGCAGTTGAAGGTATTATGGACATGATCGAAGAGTATCGCAATACTGCAGGAACAGAGAATGTCCAAACCATTGATATGTATGCAGCCGAAATCTCTACGCTGGAAGACAGATTCATTCAATTAAGTGAAAAAGTGGATGCGTTTATAAAGAAATCAAATAATAAATCCATTAAAAAAGGTAAAAGTCCGGTAATAAAAGCTATATCTCCCGAAACTCCAATTGAAGGTTCCCTGCCAATAGAAGTTCCAATTTCTAATGACACAAAAGAAGAAGTGCCATTAGAAGTGCCAATAAAAGCTGAAAAAATAAAACTGCCAAACAAAAGACCTACCCGGCATGAAATAGAACAGAGATTTGAATTGATAAAAAATTATCTTAAAACCAACAGTGAAATAGACAATCAAAAATGCAGAGAGATTTGCAATATTAATATATCACAAGCAAGTCGTCTGCTTCATATGCTTGTAAAAGACAACTTCATTGAAAAAATCGGATTGAAAAAGAATACAAAATATATTCTAAAGTAAAGAATATGGGAGATTATTGAGAAGATATCATTAATGATATAAGTTTATCGTAAAGGGGCTTTAATCGTAAAGGTTTATCATAAATGAAAAGTTTATTATCGTAAAGGTTTATCATAAATGAAAAGTTTATCGTAAAGAGTTTATGTTAACGAAAGAGGGAATTATCGGAAAATATTTTCATGCCTTCTCGATAATGATTTTACCATCGTCTTCATAAAAAGCTATAAGGTCCCCTTTTCCAGCCTTCATTTTTTCCGCAACTTGCTCTATAAGCGTCATTTTATTATCTGTTGTTAGTTTTGTTGTACCAAGGATTCCATCTTTTATAGGTCTGACAACTTTATTTCTTTTGTTACCCCACAAAGATTCCTTTTTCCAATTAAACTCCTTTTCATTAGGAATCAACATTGCAAAATTATCTTCGTGAACCAGCAAATATGCCATTATAGATTTTTTTTCTTTGCTGATTCGTCGGAGCCTTGAAATATTAGATACTTGTATCCCAAACATTCCTTTGTGTGTCTGCGCCGATTTTACATTTATAGCATAGGTTATTCCGTCTTTAGATGCTAAAATATCATGGGCGGCATTCTTAGTGTTTGCTTCAATTATCTCATATCCAGTTTCTTTGAGGTAGTTTATTGCCTTTTCCTCTCCTTTAATACCGTTGTCTCTTCGAGTCATAATCAATGAGCTTTTATGAGGATACCCTCCTTTAATTTTACAATCTCCACATAGTCTTCGAGATTGTATTCGTCTCTTAATTCTTTAGGAATTGTGATTTTGCCATCAGAAGTCATCGGTCGGATTATACGTTCTGCCATCAAATGTTACTTAGTTCTACTATACTATATATCTATTGGAACATTAGACGATAAATTTTTATAGTATATTGTTCTAATAGTCTATTAGAATGGGATTAAAACCGTTCTGAAAACACCAGCGTATTAGCACACGGCGACAAACGGAGGAAATAGAAATTATGAATGACATTAGGGATTTCGCTGAAGATTGCAGGTCGAGAGGAATGACAGATCACAGCATAGCGACCTATAAATGCAATATCACCAAATTTCTTGAATTCGTGGGTGATCCGCTCAAAGTTGATACTATTATCCTCCGTAATTTCCTCAATTATCTGAGAAACGATATGATATATAAAAGGGGAAAGGTCAAGAAAAAGGGTGTATGCAACCAGACATTGCATGCTTATTTTTCGGCTGTAGCCAGTTATTTCGATTATCTCCTGTACACAAAACAGCTCAGCAATAACCCCGTACCTCCATTCAGACGGCGGTATCTTGCCAGGAACAAGAAGCAGTTCAATGGAGAGAATTCCCGGCAGTTGATCACTCTCGAACAGGTTAAGCAACTCGTCAATTTGAAGATGCCCATCCAGGAAAAAGCTATTTTAATAATTTTATGCAAAACCGGCGTGAGGAGAGGAGAATTACTCAGCATGGATCTTACCGACCTCAACCTTAAGAAAGGAGAGATTATCCTTAAACCCAAAGCAAAAAGAACCAATAGATTAGTATTTTTCGATGAGGAGGCCGCCCAGGTGTTGAAAGCCTATCTCAAATGGAGGGCGCCATTGGCAAAATCCGGCGCTTTATTTATCTTTCCGACAGGTTCAAGGATTCATAAAGATGAACCTAACAGGATAATAGCAAAATATGGCTGCAAATTGGGTTTTCATGATCCCAGGGGACAATTAAATACGCGAGCATCGCCCCACTGCCTGAGACATTTTTTTACCACGATTTTAAGAAGGAACAACATGCGCAGGGAGTTTATACAGGAACTCAGAGGCGACAAGCGAAAAGAGACGATAGACATTTATGACCATATTGATCTATCCGAGTTAAGGGAAGCATACGACAAAGCAGTTCCCAAGCTATTTGATTAGATAAGATGCCCTGACAATTATGATTCAATCCTGATTCAATCAGAGATCGAACAGAACTTCAAAATAATATGGGCAGGTAAGGATAAAAAAGGCAGAGCAGCAAAAGGCAGGTATTCACATCGCCAAAAAAACGAAATGGGAGGAATATAATGGGCGGGCAAGTTGGGAAGTGGTGGGGTTAGTGTTTAAAAAAGTTTTTTGCCCGCCCAACAGTTCCCTCCAATAATTTCATGGTATAAAAAGATGCCGAAATTATTCTCTGAACGAAACATTAAAGATTACATAAAGATACAAATAATCAATTTGATTACGTTTTGAATACCGGAGTGAATACACATGTCAACAATCACTATCAGGATAGATGAAGAACTGTCGCAGAAGATAGAAGAAAAAAGAGGAGATACGCCAAAATCCGACTATTATCGAGAACTTTTGAGCGGCGCGGTGAGTGCAAATACCTGCCAGGTGAATACAGAAAAATATACGGAAGAAATCGCAGTGATGCAGGCTGATTTGAAGCATAAAGAAGCCGTCATCCAGATGAAAGACCAGGTAATCCAGACCAAGGAAGAACTGGTCAAGAATATGCAGACCTCCCTGGGGTGGATGCAATTCGAATACCAGAAGTTGAGCGACAGGCTGATGCTGCCGGCGCCGGAGCCAATCGCGCCGGTTAAGAAATGGTGGGAGATCTGGAAATAGTAGCAGAAAATAGGCAGAAATTAGGTTTTTAAGCAAGTTCAATCAAATGAGTATTCATGGCAGAACTTACCGCCGAGCGAATAATCGAGATCCATGATAAGATTATAAAAAAATACGGAGGAACCGGCGGATTATTGACTGAGGGTACATTGGAATTATTAGTTTATAAAGTAGGTCGGGAAAATGACGTTTTCATGCAGGCAGCCCTAATCTTGCATACTATAGCCGCACAGCATCCTTTTTTCGATGGAAACAAAAGAACTGCCTTTGTAACCGCAGAAAACGTTCTTAGAGATGCCGGATACTATCTGGATGCAGATGAGGATGACGTTGTTAATTTGATGCAAAAAATAGCTGAATACAAATGCACCGTCAAAACCATAGAAAAATGGATCAGAGAGAACGCCAGAGCTACATCTGGGACAGTCTTTTGAGAGCTTTATCGTGTCTGCGCAACGTTTCTTCCAGGTTTTTCTTTTGCTTAGGCGTCAGCCCTTTTGCTTCTTTCTCCTCTATATCTATTATAGGCTGACCTAATTCATCGGCGATATCCTGGACATCTTTCCTTGTATATCTCATTGCAAATATCAAATTGGACATCATCCTATATAAGAAGTTCTGAGTTTGTTACCATACGGTTTTCCCTGTGGAATATCATATGAAACCATATTATTTTTAAGCGTATATATATTAGAGAGAACGTAGTTCAAGGCATGGTTCAAAGTATGGCCGGCATTCGTCTCACGTTGTTTTGGAGCGTGTTTTCTTTTGACAGTTGAGATATCCGGGACTGCAAAATTGAGAGATATGGGTTCCCTGACAGAGGGCGGACGCAGTGTGGGCATCACTTTGCCCAACGTTTCTGCAAAATTCTACAATTTGCAGCCAGGAATGTACTGTGAATTCAGGATAGTTTTCCCAGAAAAGCAGGATATCATAGAAGCTGATGAGGCTGAAGCTTTGATAGCCAGGCAGAAGGAGCTCCAGAAGATAGACAAATTTGCAGAGGAGAGGCTCAGGCAGTGGTACAACGATATGAAAGGGATATATGAACGCGGGAAGAAAGATCCCAGGTTCAAAGTTCCTGAGCATGTAAAGAAGCTGTTTGAGGATCCTGACGAACTCGAAAAGGCTGTTGTCAAGACCCTTGGGGTATCAAAATGAACCTGCTGAGGAAACTGTTTGGCGGGGCAAACTCCGCCGGATCCAAGGACTACGACTATTATGTGATCCAGAAACGCCAGGGAGGAATTTACGGACGGTGGGAAACGATTGAAGATAACCTTCCGGATTTTATGGATTCGGCTACTGGTTTTGCCACTTACAGCGAGGGGAACGACACAACTCTGCGGTGTATGGGAGTGAAAAAATTCGGGGACAGGGAGATTAAGAAGCAGCTCTGGGTACATTTTTCAAGAGAGGATACAGAGGAAGAGATCGAAGAGCGCAAAAACAGGACAGGAAAGAAAAACAAAGACGAGGATAGCCTGGAAAAATATCTCCTGATCATGAGGGAGATAAAGGCAGATGAGAGGGGAAAGTCCGAGAAGGAAATTGAGATAGAGAGGCTGCGGAGCGGGAAGGAGCTTGGGATGATACAGGATTTCTACGAGAAATATTATGACATGTACACCAGCCTGGCTTCGCAGAATGGAGAGGCAAACAAGTACACTGTCTGGCAGCAGGGCATACACGAAATCAGCGAAGTGGGAAAAGAGATCGTGAAGGAACTTCGGGGCGGCGGAAAGGACGACAGCCAGGATGAGGATGAAAAAGGGGAAGAGACAGCGAACTTTGAGGACTATAAAAGAAAAGCCTTGCCGCCTCCAGCCAGCCAGGAGAAATCCAATAACAACGGAGCGGATAAAGGCAAACCCGGAGCTGCTCTTTTACTCATGGCCAAGTACATCGAGAATAACGGTCGCCCTCTGAGCTTCCTGGAGACCATTGCCATAACATTCCCCAAGACCTACACGGCTCTTGCTTCCGTAAAAAGCCTGGAAGAACTGCTTGAGAAGCTAAAGCCGTTCAAAAATAAGCTGCCAGTTCTGGGCACGGAAGAGGCAAAGGTGTGGCTTGGCGGCATGCTTGAGATCATTCTTAATCAGGGTACATCTGAACCGGCTGAAAATGAAAAGCCGGCTGAGAATGACAACCCGGTACCTGAAAAAACAGGCGCAGAGGTTGAATTAGACATTAAAGGAGAATGAGGTAGAAACATGAATGAGATTTTAGAAGAACTTCAAAAGCGATACCATAAGGCGCGCAACACTGAATACGACATAGCCATTGAGATTTCACTTGCTCAGCAGGGAATAGACCCCACGATAGTAGCGAAAAGAGACATCGATCAGATGAGAAGGCTGAACTACAAAATCGAGGAAATAAAGCAGAAAGCAAATGAGAAGCACTTCAAGATACAGGCCGAAACCGAGACCGAAATTGTAGAGGTTCATAACGAACTGATAAAGATCAACCAGGCAATCAGGAAAGCGCAGGGGATAAAAGATGGATATACGGCTGGAGCAGAGAGCGAACCAGATAATTCAGAAACACCCAAATCTGATTCGCCAGTTGTTCAAGAACATTAAGGAAAATCTCCCTTTCGGTATTGGAGAAGGTAAGGTCAAGGACGGCCTTGCAGATAACATCCCCGACTGGGTGTACGACCTGAACGAGAGCGATCTGAAGGAGTTTATCGAAAAGCTTCAGCGCGATCCGGATTTTTACGGGTGGCTCCTGTTCAACATCAAATACCTGGAAAAAGAAATCTACAAGGAATAGACAGTGTTCGATAAGCTTATCAACGCCGCGGTGAGGGCAATAGAGAGGGCAGCTGAGGACGCCATACTTGAGGCTGCCCATTATGTAATGCACGGTGAAGGGGAAGAGTCAAGGGGCAGGAAAGGATGCATACGAGCCTGGCTCAGGGACTTCCGGGAGCATCCAGGAGGCGTGCACCTGGTTATAGGAAAGCAGAGAAGCGGTAAAACTGCGCTCTGCTACTTCCTGGCTCAGAAGACCGGAAGAAAGCCGATATACGCAATGACCGCTGCAACAGAAGTCCCAATCGGCGTTGAGGTTATCTGCGATATTGACTCCATCCCCGGAGGCGGGGTTTGCGTGATCGACGATGCCTCGCTTTTTTTCGACTCTCTGAGAGTGAAAGGGGATAATAACAGCTACAAAGGACTTCGTGATGCTGTGATCGTATCTGAAAAGCAAGATATATGTTTCCTAATCAATGTTCACGACAGCAGCCTTCTAAACAAAGCAGCGTTCAGTCAATGCAAATCGATTATTTTCAAAGAACCAAATCTCATGAGTCTTGAGACAGAAAGACCAGCAATAAGCAAGATAATGCAGCACGTTGCGCAGGGTTTCAACAAGATCTCTAAATCCCAGAGACCAAACTACTTTTTCTTATATTCCTCTGATTGCAGAGGGTGGGGAAAAGCCCCACTGCCATCCGGGTGGAGCCAGAAGATCAGCACTTCATGCAGGGTCACGGATGCTGAATTTCATGACGTGAAGGATGAGGAAAGCTGCGAGGAAAAGCCGTCCAGAAAGCAAAGGAAACAGGAAGATGAAGCGGAGAGCTTCGAGGAGTTCAAGAGACGTGAAAAGGGCAACACGAAAGGTAATCAGAATAACAGCAGCCATCGATGAAACCCTGGCTTCCTGGATGGACATTCAGATTGAAAAAGGGACCTACAGGAGCCGCACACACGCCATAGAGGAATGTATCAAGCGGATAAAGGGAGCATGACGGATTATACTTTTTTCCACCTTACAGGTTGGTCTATTACTGCTCTCGAAGGATTGCCTTCTACTTTGGTTTGCTGTATATTATATTCGCCAGTTGTCGAAACCCTGTGAGGTTTTTCAATTCTCTTTCCTGCACAAATGATTTTTTTGCCCTCGATTGCATCCCCAATATCGTATAGTGTTGTCATTCTTCACCTTTTTCGATATGGCCCTCTTTATGAAGCTCATTTAGAACTTTAACGAGTAAGCCCAGGTCAACGTGCAGTTTCTCATTCAATTCACTGGTCCAAACTGTGCGGTGTTGATTCTTTTGCAGATATCCAGACACCCGTCCCTTTGCCATGTCAAAGCTCAACGGCTCAATTATAAGGGTTTTGCGCTTGAATCTGCGCGCCTTTTTAACCAGCACTGGCTGACCCAATTTATCTGCAAGCACCTGGGCTTCTTTTTTTGAACCTCTCATTGCGAGTATCTCTGTTGCTACCCTATTAAAAAACTTTGTATGCAGAATTAAGAAATTTTCTTAACTATTAAGAAAAAAATCATATTTTTGCTTAAAATCTCATATATTTTAATATTTTTCTTTAAATAAATTTATACCGTTGTGGCTTCAATCCTTTGTAGATGGCAGAAACAAGGCGTATACTTCTTAAAGGATTAGATGGCGATGAAAAGCTTGAAACCGTAAGCAAATATGCCCGGCTGCTCGTGGAGCAGGGGAAAAGGGACCCGGCGATAAGGGCCCTTGCGGTGAAAATCGTCAGTGGATGCGATAACAAGGATTATAGATGCGAGGCAGTGAAGCTTCACGAGTGGGTCAGGGATAACATCCGCTACGTAAAGGATCCTGCTTTTGTGGAGAGGTTCGCCACACCTAAAAGAACTCTACAGGAGAGGGCCGGGGACTGCGATGATTCTTCAATTCTCCTGAGCGCTCTTTTAGAAAGCATAGGACACGAAACACGGCTGATTCTCATAGACGGCGATCTATCGGGCAAGTTCACGCATGTTATCTCCCAGGTCAAGCTCGGCGATGGATGGCACTGGATGGAGACCACCAAAAAAGTTCCGTTTGACTGGAAGCCCCCGTTCACGATCACGCACATAATAGACAGAATTTCAGTAGGTGACAAAGATATGGAAAACTTGGATTATTTATTCGGAATAGACGGTATAGAAAGCCCTGGACGCCAGGGCAGGAATTCTTCAAAAAACAGAACTCCCAGGAAAGCACAGGCAAACACCCCCTCTTTACCGCGGGACAGAGCCATGCCATGCAGGACAGACCGGAGATTTTCGATATTAAGACAAACCAGGCTTGGAGATCTTGGGGACCTTGGAGAGCTTGGAGAAGCCCTCGGAGAAATAGGCGACCTTGGAGATTATATCTCTACAGAATTCGGAGCGCTTGAACAGGATATACTCGGTGAATTTGGTGATATCGGAGATACGCTTGATGATGCGAAAAAAGCACTTTCAAGTGCACTTGATATTAATTCAAAGATTACAGCGGTTGAGTCTCAGTTTAACCGTGTGGCCCAGAAAGTCGGAAGAATGCGAAATAGAAAGGCAGCAGCGGCCCTTTCAGCGAAACTGAACAGCCTATCTTCGCAGCTCTCAAAAGTAAGGTCATTGAACTCAACAGTTCAGGGAGCGATTTCTGCACTTAAAGATATAATTGGCAAAGCAGCCCAGGCTGTAGAGGAAGCAAAGAAAAAAGCCCTTGAAGTAGCACAGGCCGGAAAATCGAAAGCAGAGCAGCTTGCAAGGGCGCTTAAAGAGAAAGCGCTCATGGCAGCACAGGCAGTCAGGGATGCAGCTGCAAGAAGTGCAGAGAGGGCAAGACAGTTGGCACAGCAGGCGAGTGCTGCGCTGGTAGCACGAGCTCAGGCGGCAAGAGCAGCAGCACAGCAAGCTGTGGAGAGTGCCAGGGCATATGCAGCTCAGCAGGCACAGAGAGCGAGAGCAGCAGTTCAGCAGGCAGCTTCACAGGTAGCACAGAGGGCAAGGAGTGTTGTACAGACTGCTCAACGCTATGTTGCTCCGGTAAGGAGTGTTGTAAGCTCATTCGCAAGAAGATTTGGTTTCAGGGGTCTGGGAGATCTTGGTATTGCTCCAGTCGTGATAATGGGAACAATAGCCGTGATATCTGGCACCATTGGATATATAGTGAGCCAGCTTACCTCGATAGATTCGCAGGCAAGTGCAGCAGAGAGCGGCGGTTCACCGGCGACTCCAGATACAAGCACACAGCCGCAGTCAATGCCGCAGTCACAGCCTCAGGAATCATTTGCACCGCAGGATACCTTCACACCTGCACCGAGCCAGGGATCCTTTACACCACAGGAATCTTTTGCTCCGGCGCCATCACAGACAACAATTCAACCGGCTCCCCTGCCAATGCCGGAGAATGTCCAGGCAGCGGTTGACAGGGCACAAGGGAAGATAGCTCAGGAATATCAGAACGGCGATATCACAAGGGAACAGGCGAGAGACCAGCTCGTGCAGACCAGGGAGAGGGCGCAGGATATTACTGCACAACTACAGCCGGAAACATCAGTTGAATATCCTCAGCAATACTATGCTCCAACTCCGGGCCGGGAAGCCTATTCTTCAGCACCATCGACTCAATACCTGGAGACTGAGTTTTACGAAGAGCCTCAGGAACCCGAAGAAGAAACTGGTTTTGAACCTGAGCCAGATAACGAGCTTGATGCTGAGGACCTGGGAGACCTGGGGCAGTCCAGCGCAGCAGCACGCAGGCGAAGAACCTCCAGCTCTGCTGCAAGGAAAAAACCGAAAGGAACTCTCACGGATAGCATTGTTTCCACAGGAAAAACCCTGGGATTAGCTGCAATAGCAGCGTGGGGAATAGTGACTCTTGCAGGGAAAGCAATAGAGCGGAGGGCATAAAATGGCACAAAAACAAGTACCTTCAAAAGGCAAGATTCAAAGTGCTGAAAGCGGAGTTGCGAAAATAAAATCCGGGCTTGTAAAGCTCGCAACCATACTGACGGGCAACCGACAAAAACTGATGGCTCTCAAAAACAGGTTGGCAACACCCGAGATGGTGCAAAAATACGCTGCCCTTGCGAAAGCGCAGTCAGCACTTGAAAAATCCACAAAATCCCAGGCAGAAAGATACAAAGTTCTCACCGGCGCCATGAACAAGCTAAAGGGTATGTTTGTTGCAATTGTAAAAGGAGCAACAGACACCGCCCGCGCAGTCTGGGAGACTGCCAAGAAACCAGTATCCTGGTTAATGTCGAAATTACAGAAAAAGCCGGCAGGTCTCAGTAACATCGAATCTATCGATGATCTCGGCATCGCTCCAATAGTGATATGGGCCGCTGTTGTGGCAACGATAGCCGCACTCTCGGCAGCCATTGGGTATCTCATAAGTCGAGCAAGCGCTCTTGACAACCAGATTGACGCACTGAATGATGACATTGACGATTACGAGCAGCAGCTCTCTCAGAGATCCCAAGCACCTCCTGAATACGATTACAGTTACGAAGATGATTACGAGGAGGAATGGTGATGGAACTCAACATAGACACAGCGCAGATGATCGCAGCCACGATTATCACAGTGGCAGCGGTACTGCTTGGTGTCAAATGGCAGCTTGCAAAAAAAAAGCTAACTGAGGTCAGGCAGCTAATCGATGTTGTGGACGATGCGCTCCAGGATGATAAAGTCACTGAGGAAGAGTTCAGGAACATCGTGAACCGGCTCATTGCTGTGGCAAACGAGGACGAGATCAGGCAGATCATCCGGAAGTTAAGATCTGCTTTGAAATTCTGAATTCCGGGTGATTTCCATGAAATGTTTAAAAGACACAAAAAAAGACTGCTATTCTAAATTGATCACTCCTGAATGGGATGAATTGCAGGCATGCCTGAGAGGCCCGTGTTTTACTGATGCAAAAAAAGCCAGAACACTCAAGAAAAATCCTGCTAAACTTCTCATAGAGAACACCGGAAAAAAGAATGTGCAGAGGATTGCGGATTTTTTCCAGCGCCCTGTTGTCATTCCTGTGGATCTGAAAAAAGAGGAAGAAGTATATGAGACGTTTCATCACCAGAAGCCGGATTCCATCGTCAAGGCTTCACATCCTGCCATTCCTAAATCTCTTATTGCCCTGGGCAAACTCGAATCGGTTATCTACAAGAAGTACTCAGACGACCAGTCGTACATCCACGATCTGGATCACGGGATCCTTGCCGCTGATAGAAAAGGTAAGCTGTACATCATCGGTGACAAAGCAAAGATAACGGAAAGGGGAATCGTAGGATGAATACTTTTGATTTAGCCCGGAGACTTGCGGATTACTATGGGCTGCCTGTGAGAATAATAAACGCAAAAAGAAATCCCATAGAGTACAGGCAAAAAGACCACTCTCTCATACTCAGAGAGGATTTCATACAGAAATTGACGAAAGAGGAGAGACGAAAGATAGCGAGACAGATAGCCGCAACATGCACAGGGAAAGGGGAAGGGGAAGGCCCGCCATCAATGACTATAGAGGATATCCAGAAATTACCTAAAAAAGAGCGAATAGCACTGGCGCGCAGGTTTGCTTCCTCGAACTGGATTATAAAGGAAGGCAAACAGGCAACACTTGAGGGGACCACGAGCATACCCCATATTGTGGAAGAGATGAAAAAACAGCAATCAGAGCTGGATAATAAACATTTGCTTCCTGATACAATGCGCGTTGAGCTCATTAGATCCAGGAAGCCTCCAAAGGTAAAAATCGGCGGGCCTAACGATGTTGCTCAGTTCCTCAGGCACGTTGCTGATTATGACAGGGAGAGTGCTAAAATCCTGCATCTTGATACTAAAAACCAGGTTGTGGGTGTCGAGAACATAAGTACAGGATCATTAAACGCTTCAATAGTGCATCCAAGAGAGGCTGTTAAAGGAGCGATCCTGAATAATTCAAACGCTGTAATTTTTGTGCACAATCATCCTTCAGGAAATCCTGCGCCTTCAAGAGAGGATAAAGAAGTTCATAAAAACCTGAAAGCGGCTTTCGGAACCGTGGGAATAGATCTGCTGGATAGCATAGTCATAGGCAAAGACGGCTACCACTCATTAAAAGAAGAGGGATTGTAATGCCAGACATGGAGCTTGTGGGTTTGTTCGTGGCAACGTGGGGAATGATCCTACCTCTCTACTACTATATCGGTGAGGTGAAGTCCCAGGTTAAAAGCTGCCCTGCATGCAAGAAAGCCATAGCTGAAAAAGAGATCAAAGAGGCTGTGGCGGAGGGAGCATAATGCATGGGAAGCGATGAGGCCAAATCTTCAATCACCAAGAGAATCCCACCTGATGGAATCGTGAAGATTACCAGGGCAGACATGATGAAGGCTGGCAGAATTGTTCTGATGTGGTGAAAATGACATCAGAAACTACTGTGGCCGCCAGTCAGAACAGAGATAATCTCATCACCAGGATACCTGCGGAAATCAGGGACGCTCTGGGGATACGTCCGGGATGGAAGCTGGTATGGAGTACTATGGGTCATGTGGCTGTAATTACTGCCAGGCCGCTCACAGCGCAGGAAATTGAAGACCTCAAAAACCTGAAACAGAAGAGATAGAAATGGCCGTAGAGAAAAAAGTGCCAATACATACAACCGTGAGTGAGGATACGTATAAAAAACTAAAAAACAAGTATGGAAAGGGCGTTTTGAAAGATGGTATAGAAAAAGCTGTGGAGATCGCAGATAACAAGCAGTACACGGTCAAAGAAGAGCTTCAGAGAATAGCAGACAAGGTCCTGGTAGAGCTCAGAGGGTTCAATCCACCCAATTGATTACTTTTTAAAATCGATGGCTATAGGCATGTTTACCCAATTTCATAATTTTTCGGCATGTAGAGACGTTGCCTCATTAGAAAATGTAACCTAAAAACTAAGAACCATGTGGAAGCCCGTGTTAAATAATATGGTCTTCAAAACAAAACCAGAATGCATAGACCTTGTGTATTGGGTTCATCTCAGTTACCTTTTATCGTTTCCTCTACGGAGGATACTAAATACAGTACTAAAAAGTTATGGAAGAACTATTATTGATGAATCCCTCTTCCGGTCACGGAAAAGGGAGCAGAAGCTTCCAGATCGTTTTCCCACATAAAATAAAGAAACTGCAGGCAAACGAAGGAAGCATTGAAAAATACGCAAGCAAGAAAATGCCGTTAATCGGCGTCACGGGCAAGCAGATGGCAGGCGCAATCGGAGGCGCAGCGGCAACCGTCGTTGTACCAAAGATGCTGAAGCTCGATGGCTGGAAAGATGTTCTGGCATCCGGGTCAATTGCTGTCGCTGGCGGCGGCCTGTTAAGAAGTGCTGACAAAGAAGCAGGTGAAGCCTTCCTGTATACAGGATTGGGTGTAACCGGCCTCAAAGCAGTCCGTGAACTGATCAAGGTCGCTAAGGGCAAGACCCAACGCAGAAAATCAACAACCAGGCGCGGCCTCAAAGATATGGGCAATGTAGCCGACATGACAGATGAGGAACTCGACGAGCTCCTGGGCGGCATCGGCAATGAAGACGATTACGATCTTCTCGGTGCACTGAATGCAGGCATAGAAGACCTCGGACAGGAAGTTGTCCTTTCGTAAGGAGTGAAAAAATATGAACTTTATACCACTAAGACATGATAGAGCCTACAGCTTGATTGATAACGTCATGAAACAGGCAGAGGCATATGCAAAGCAGGTAGGAACGACACAGAATCTCAAGATGCGCGTAGAGGTACTGCGGCCAGTACATCTGGGTCTTTCAGCTACAAACTACAAGCTCGCGTACAATGCAGGAAATGAGACGAAGTACACTCTCTCCCAGAACTGCGGCATCTTCCTTGCAGGGATAGTGCAGTACGAGAGCGGAATGACCGATGTAACGATCAGAAAAGGTCAGGAACTCCTGGGCGTCTGGAACACAAGACCTGTGTTCAAGTACCAGGAACAGGCTGGAGTCTATACCGGCAACGCGGATAAGTACCAGTTCAGGTCCTCTGAGGGCCTGGGCGTACAGATCGCTGGCGTGACAGCAGACCCGGATGCATGGTTCATAGGCTACGCAGTAATGCCTGAATCCCTCGTGAACTCAAAGATCGTGGCGTAAACGCCATGATCTCTATTTTTTCTGAGGTGAAATCATGGAAATAAGAAGCGTGGACACAGGAGCAGGCACAGAGGACATGATCATAACTGCACACGTATCGACTCTCGGTGCGGATGCAGGGACGATTGAAGTCTTAAAGACGATGCCGTATGCTCTCGAAATCACTGAGATCCGTGTAGTTCTGACAGGCAAGCTGGTAACAGCATCAAGCACTCACAAGATCAAGGTGACAAACGGCACAAACGACATCTGCGCAGACCTGATACCAGCACTTGCGGATGCGATAGGCACTGAGTATATGGGAACAATCGATGCCACATACAAGAAAGTCAGCAAAGCTATGAAGATAGCGATTGTCGGCACGGCAGGCACAACAGCAAGCACAGGCGGGCATGCCCTGGTAGTCATCAAGGCGAGAAGGGTCGAATAAAGCGAACAATCCGGATAGGGGACTCTCCGGTTCAATTGAGTCCCCAAACAACAACAAACGGAGATAAAATATGGTACTTAAATTTCATGAGGATTACAGGGTTGCTCTGCCTGTTTTAAAAGTTGGGCATGTAATCAAAGCGGGTGGAGGATCAAAAGGCGGTTCTGGATTCTGGAAAATCGAGAACGTAATGGAAGGCAGGATCCTGATCAACGAGAATGCAATTGTCACAAAGAAAAAGTGGGTCGCAACCGGCGGTGATGCGTACAAACAGGTTTCGGGAAATCTTGATACCGGGAGAATCGTACATTTGCAGTATCTTGGCGCCCTGGATGCAAACGATGCACTTCTCTACTGGATGAAGGATCCTTTATTCAGCCCTGAGAACGACAGCACCGTGAACAGCACTATTGCACCCGATACAAATCCGCTCAGGCTTGATAAATGGAGCTATGACCAGAGCATGTTTATGGCGGTGACAGCAGCCGCAGCAGTGAACCATCAGCTCGTCGTTGAGACGGTGAACTACAATGTTGAAGCTTTGCCGGGTGGAGTTCCCAGGAGGTATCTGGAGATCACAGCCGGGGGCAATGCTACCTTTGTGGAGCAGCCTGAACCAGCAAGAATTCCGAAGCCGCAGCCAAGAAAAGTGTTCCGGAACGAAGATGCAGACGAGGATTAGGTAAAGCGATTTACCTCAGCTCTAACCTTTTTTTATGAGGATATCATGATCTTTGAGAAGAACCAGAAGGCTGCGACTTCAGAAGTTGATGAGAAGAAAACAGGGACCCAGAAAGAAAAACCGGCTCAGGAAAAACCGGCTAAGATAGAGGATATCCTGAAGTCCTTATCTGGCGCCTTTTCTGAATCAGGCAAGAAACTGGATTCAATCCTTGAGACATTGCAGGTCCTGCGGGACGTGGATGAACGTGAGCCGATAGAGATTGCCTATCCTTCAGATGGGACGCTCAAGACCCTTCCAACCGGGAAATCTACTTTTGATTTCATGGAAGGGAATGTGGTTTTTGCAGATGGCAGTACTGACGATTTCGAGTTCAGTCTGAAAAAGACAGGGAGATGGATGAGGAGTCTGACCATCGGGGCGCAGACGTTGGATGTTACCCTGTCTTTTGACGGCGGGAAACGAGCCACAAAACTGACCGCAGGGCGCATACTCAGGCTTGCGAATACAAAGTTCAGGTCGATGATCGTGAACACAGGAGGAGCAACTGGCAGTATCCGTTTCTGGGCGAGCACGAGCAGGTTCGGTGGCCTGGTCGAGGTCAAGTAACATGGGGTCTATCTTTGCCGAAATTGAGGACAAATTACCTATCGAGCAGGTTCTTAGTGATGCGGTAAATAGCCTTCAGGATGGCCCAGGCAGCCAGGACCTGGTAGTTGAACGGCTTGATAAGATCATTTTACTCCTCGGCATTTTGACTTTTTCACCTAAAGCAGTCCAGACCCTGCCCAGGGTATATAAAATAAAACTGTCGCAATACAATATTGGTGTGTCTATCGGCCTCAGTAAGCCGGCGAACAGCATCACTTTCCTGAAGCCCGACAGTTCTTTCACAGTCAAGCTTCAACTTCTTATTGATGACATTGATACTGTGATGACTGAATCCAAAACAATTCCATCAGGAAGGGACACCAAAATAGACGGCAGCATAATTTCTGATATAATCTATTCAAATGCCGCTGTAGTCGGGGCAAACGATGTAGAAGTAACTGCTGTGTGGATATAATGGCTGACTGGCTCTCAGGATGGAAGTATAGAAAAAAGAGGACTGTAATCGGCAGCACAGCAGGTCCGCAGACGAACTACCAGATGAAATTTGATGTTATGTGGGATGTCTGGGGGTGGCGAAATAAAATAAACATAACTGAAAATACAGGATCAAATCTCACAAATTTTCAGGTCAGTATAACAATACAGGGGCACACTCCCGCAGGTGCGAATTATGTGGACTTCTCAAAAATAAAAGCTAACGGAGCAGATATACTATTCACAAAATCTGACGGTTCTACATCATTAGACTTCTGGATAGAGTCCTGGGATGATGTTGGTCTCACTGCTAATATATGGATAGAAATTGACAGCTTACCAGCATCCCAGACAACTCCAATTTATATGTATTACAGCAACCCGGCAGCAGCAAGTGTATCCAGCGGAAACAATACCTTTCTTGTATATAGTGACGGTTCA
>JAYTKX010000126.1:0-3420 GCA_043729865.1 Methanobacteriota archaeon | reverse complement strand
GGCGGCGACCGTGGCTTACCTGACATCACAGGACGGGGATTATATAACAGGTAGGTGATCGATATAAATGGTGGATTATATATATATATATAAATTTAATATATATTGACGATATGATTTGATCATTTGGTTGTTCACAAATAATTATGATAGTTATGACAAATTATATATACAGATGAAAACAACATAACTATGCCAAAAACGTTTAAATAAAGAGATGAACTAAATGGCATATAATGGGTTAGTGGCAGATAATGTGCCCGGAATACCTGAGATTCTCTTTGAGGATATCGACCGCAAGTTGTCGTTTCCCAGAGGAGTTTTTTCCGACTTCCCGGTTGACGATGGAAATCACATGCATTCCAGCGTTGGCATGAGAAAGGAACCTCACGAAGAGATGGACGAGATCCAGACCGAAAGGGCAAGATATCTGCTGAACACAGACGACGCTTTGATGGAAATGCACAGCTAAGCGGGCGTAAGCAAGTGCAATATATTTATCGCAACATTGAGCTTGGCTTTCATCCAGCTACTGGATGAACATGGAAACGAAAAGCGGAGTAACGTGAGATTCGACCAGGGCAGCCAGTAGGAGCAGTGGAGCTATTATTTTGACATAAAAAATGATACCCTGTTTCAATTCGTTCAATAGTTCATGTCCCGTTTTCAGGTGGATCAGTGACAGATATGCAGTATGACCCAGCCTGAAGCCGATACCCACGCTAATAAGTACCATGGGAAGTTCGATAATGCCGTGAGGAAGGATCGCAGCAATTACAAAAAAGGCGCCCTGTTTCTTTATAAAAAATTCTACCAGTATGCCAAGGATAAGCCCGTTGAGCGCTGCAAAAGCAAAGGGTATTATCCCAAACCCTAAACCCAGCAGGAGAGCCAAAAAACTGTTGCGTACATTGTTCTTAAAAATTTCAATCATCATGCCGAACGGGTCAAGCGCGGCAATGCCGCCATAAGCTTCCTTCATCATCTCAAGCACTTTTTCGGAAGCGTCCGGGTATTTTATCGATATCAGTACGCCGGCAGCGAACGCAACAGTGAAAACAGCAACAGCGGCAAGGATGTATTTTCTTGATGAATATAAATATTCCAGGTCTTTTTGCATGCTATACCCCCATCATGATACGCAGGGTATTTCTTACCGCGGGCGATAAGCCGAGAACGAGTATGACAAGTTTCATGAGAGGTATAAGTTTCCTGTCCTTTTCATCTTCCATCCCTCTGTCAAGTAAATAGAACACAGGTATGAACACAAGCAGCTTCAGCGGAAACATCACAAGCGCCGGGTGGTCTGAATAGTTCCCCGCAAAGTCTATGAAGAACGTGGGTACAACATGCTTTTCATAGTAACCCAGCCAGTCCATCCCCACATACGTGGACGATGCATCAAGCAGATGGGCGAAAAGGATGGATATATTGATCCTGTCTGTGAGAAGAGTAATATTGAACTGACGGGAGACAAGAAAGACCGCGCCTGTGGTGAGGATGCCAAGAGTCAATATCGCCGCTGCATAGTCTAGGTGCTTCACTTCTCCCGCAGCGAGAAGGACAGCGATATTAACAAGCGTCCATGCAATGCCTGCGGCGCAGAAAAATCTGTGATAGTCCTTTATTTTTCTTTTTCTTTCAAGAACGATGGAAATTGAGAGAACGGATATAGTAACAGCAAAAA
Source organism: Methanobacteriota archaeon (assembly GCA_043729865.1). GTDB lineage: Archaea > Halobacteriota > Methanosarcinia > Methanosarcinales > Methanoperedenaceae > Methanoperedens. Next base: position 1,733 of record JAYTKX010000126.1, on the reverse strand, counting down.
CCACAAAATAAGTTACAGGCGTAACGAAAAGATACTGCAGCGGCGGCAGGAATAAACTGGAATCCTCAAGCACCCGCAGCGACGAGCCTGCAAGGATATAGGGTGTGACCGCGATTATGAAACGGGTGTCTATCTCCACTTTGAGTTTTACGAGCAGCTTTAAAACGCCAAAAAGACATATTCCCAGTACGATCGCATAAGTCACTGTGTCCACGGGATTGTAAGAAGCGTCGTTGACTATCCCGCTTATGTAATACTTATATATATACTGCCAGAAAGTATCTAATATATTCATAGTGAGACCTTATGAAATCCAGAGAAAACCATAAGAACAAATGGATGGAGCTTCCGAGGATTGTTGACGTTGGTCACGGTGTAATTCATGACACTGGTAAGGTATGTAAAGACCTTAAACTTAATGGGAATGGACTCATAGTCGCGGGAAGCTCTACGCTTCGGGCTGCGGGAAAGACTGCCGCATCATCACTGGAAGAAGCGGATTATTCAGTGGACACTGTTGTTGTGAAGAAGCCAACGCTTGAGGAGGTCGCAGAAGTTGAGAACAGAGCTTCCGCGTTCAAAGCCTCGTTCCTCCTCGGTGTAGGAGGCGGAAAGTCAATTGACATAGCCAAACTTGCGTCCATGCACCTTGACCTGCCGTTCATAAGCATTCCCACGGCTGCGTCGCACGATGGCATCGTTTCATCCAGGGCTTCGATAATCAGGGATGGGAAGACAGTCTCTGAAGCCGCGCATACACCGCTTGCAGTGGTGGCTGATACCGCGATCATAGTAAAAGCGCCGCACAGGCTTCTTGCGGCAGGATGCGGCGATATTATTTCAAATTATACGGCAGTGCGGGACTGGGAGCTGGCGCACAGGCTGCGAGGCGAACCTTTTAGCGAATACGCTTCCATAATATCAAAGATGACCGCCAGAATGTTAATTGAATCAGCGGATACAATAAAACCGGGTATCGAGGAGTCCGCATGGATGGTGATGAAAGCGCTGGTGGCAAGCGGTGTTGCCATGAGCATCGCGGGTTCGTCCCGACCTGCAAGCGGCTCTGAGCACAAGTTCAGCCACGCGCTTGACGAACTTGCGCCAAAACCTGCACTGCATGGCGAGCAGTGCGGTGTGGGGACGATAATGATGATGTACCTGCACGGGGGCAACTGGCAGGAGGTCAGGAATGCACTGAAGACTATCGGGGCTCCTGTGAACGCCTCTGAACTTGGTATAAAGGAAGAATATATTATCAAAGCACTCCTTCATGCCCACGAAATCCGTCCTGAGAGATATACTATTCTCGGGGCAGGGCTCACGATAGAAGCTGCAGAGAACGTAGCAAGGATCACAAAAGTGATATGAAAATTATAGAAATGAACAGGTGAATCATATGGAAGAATCGGATACAATAATAACATTGATAGGGACAAAACTTGCAAAAGTAGGGAACGAGTTCAATTTTAAAGGTGGTGCAAAGGAGTGCGAGCCGTGCAGGTTAAATAAAACCTGCCTTGGTCTTAACATTGGAAGCAGATACAGGATAACCGCGCTGCGAAAAGGGGGAAAACTTGAGTGTTTCGTTCACGACTCTGGCGTCTGCGCTGTTGAAGTTATTGAACTGCCTGTTGAAATAAGCGTTGAGTCCAGGAAAGCCATAAAAGGTTCGACAATAACATACGAACCTGTGCCCTGCAACATTACCGGCTGCGATAATTATGTCATTT
>JAYTKX010000125.1:0-1860 GCA_043729865.1 Methanobacteriota archaeon | reverse complement strand
CGGATAAAACAATCCGTGTAATAAATGTTGAAAAATCGGTCGATATAGCGCTGGATGAAACAAAGGAACTCGCTACCCTTAAATTCAATGACGATCGAGCCTATACTCTCCATGCGAAAAAGGAAAACGGGCGGTATGTAATATACGATGAAAAAAAGCTTTCTGAAGATGTTAATATCGAAGAGCTTGCAGACCTCACAGAGAATTACGTGGGCGCCGATATCGAATCATTGTGCAGGGAGGCTGTAATGCTGGCGCTGCGTGAGGATTTCAATGTCAAGAAAATTGAAATGAGACATTTCCACGCAGCATTGAAGAAGGTAAGACCTGCACTTGTAGAAGGAATGATCGAATATTATGAGAAGTTGCAGGAGCAGTTCAAGGGCGGTACAAAACAGGAACAGAAGTCTTATATAGGTTATAGATAAAAAAGAAGTTCTGTTGAACATTTCAGTTCATCAAGGGATTTACTATGGCGAAGATACTTGCGAAAAATCTAACAAATAAACGAGTAATGCTAACGGATGGATCAGAACTCGGTATTGTTTACAACGTGATCATGGAATCAAAGACAGGTGAGCTTTTGTATCTGATGGTAAAGCCCAACACCTTTGTTGACACCTCGAAATATAAAAACCAGGACAATTATCTATTGATACCGTTCGACGCGGTCAGGGCTGCAAAGGATTATGCCATAGTTGATAAAAAAATGATAACTGGCAGCGATTTTGATTGATATATAAAATTTAGAAGGCAGTGGTTTGAGCAGTGAGGTTAAGGTAACTGTAGTCTGTTCAACTCAGGACAGAGCCAGCCAGAATATTAAGAATAATCTTTTGGCGCTTAGAAAATGGGAGCGGATAAGTTCTGAGATATATACTGTTTTTGAATTTAAGAATTTCAGGCTTGTAGAAATTAAAGACCCTCTCATGTATCAGGATGGGCTTGACAGGAGATTGCAGGAATGCGGATTTCCAGCGAGCTTGCTGATCTTTGCATCAAAACACAGGAGCAAGGACGCAAGAGCGGTACTTACGGTCCATTCTACAGGGAACACCAGTGAAGCGAGGTTCGGAGGATCGCAAAAGCAACTTGCAGCTTCATCGCCCCAGGCTGTGCGTTCCCTGCTGCGCTCGCTTAAATTGCTTTCTGAGAACGAAGAATACGAAGTCACTCTTGAATGTACCCATCACGGTCCCAGCGATCTTGACGTTCCATCAGTTTTCATCGAGATAGGAAGCAATGAGAAGCAGTGGCTGGATGAAGTGGCAGGCAGGATCGTTGCAGAAGCTATCCTGATGTTCAAAGAAAGCGATGCACCCGTGGCTGTTGGATTCGGCGGGACTCACTATGCTCCAAGGCAAACATCTCTCATATTTGAGACAGACATCGCTTTCGGTCATATTTTTCCATCCCATGCGCTTGATTTCCTGGATGAGGGATTGATACACCAGGCATTCAAACGATCAAAAGTCGATTTTGCTTATATTGACAGGAAGTCCATGAAGGCGCAACAGCGTGAAAGACTAAATGCAATGATAGAGCGCACAGGATATGAAGTGCTCAAAGAAAGCGATATCAGGGACATGGATGGAGTCCCGTGGCAGTTTTGCAGGCAATTGCGGCAGAAAGTTAAAGAAGTATGCCCGACCGGTCACGCAAAATTGACGAACGGAATAAAATGCGAATGCCAGAACTGTATTTGCCCTAAGGTAAAAATAGCGCGCATCAACCCGGCTCTATTATCTGAAGCTGAAAAAATTGACAGGGAACGGCTTGTGAAATTCCTGTGTGACCATAACATAGCATATATCGAATATGAGGACGGAAGGTTTGCGCATGTTTTGATCGGAATTGACA
>JAYTKX010000124.1:0-17857 GCA_043729865.1 Methanobacteriota archaeon | reverse complement strand
CAACTGGAAACTCTAATATATTGATTAAAAAAGGGTGATTCTGCAATCTTTTATGAGCTACTTCGTTGAGTAGAATTCCTTAACCGATGACCAATGGATTCTTCTATCTTATTCCAATTGATGACTAATTATGAAATAAAGGTCTTTTATGAAAGCCATAATCTTTGACATGGACGGCGTTCTCGTGGACTCCATGCCCTACCACGCGGAAGCCTGGCAGCAGGCATTTGCCGAAGCAGGCATCAGCGTCATAAAGAGAGATATCTATGAGCTTGAGGGTTCAAACCACATGCAGACAGTGGATATAATATTCAGGCAGTTCGGGAGAGTCCCGACAGATAAGGATGCGGAAGAACTCAGCCGCAGGAAAATCGAGATATTCAACAGGATAGAGAAGGTTATGCCCTTTGACGGGATGAAAGAATTGATTGCAGAACTTGCGCCCGTTTACAGGCTTGCGGTGGTCTCAGGCTCAAATCGAAAAACCGTGCATGAGCTCATGAATAAGTTCTTTCCGGGCGCCTTTCAGGTTATAATTACCGGTGACGATGTTCAAAAGAGCAAACCTGACCCTGAACCATACTTCAAGGCTATCGAAAAGCTGGGCGTATCAAAAGAAGAGTGCATAGTAATAGAGAACGCTCCCCTTGGCATACGCTCTGCTAAAAGCGCGGGCTTGCGGTGCATTGCCGTTATTGCGTACCTTGGCAGGGAGAGTCTTAAAGAGGCTGACGTGATAGTGGAGAACCACAGGGAACTGGGAAGAGCCTTAAGTTCTGAAGTATAGCCACCATAACAATCCTTAAATTTCTGAAATCTCTAAGTTCTCTTTACTCCAACCCTGCCCCCGTTCTCGGCAAGCGCGAACCCGAGCTTTTTCAGGCAGTCAGCCGCGCGCCCTGTCCCGTGAAGCAGCACTTCAACAATATCAGCCACCTCATCGATGTCGGTGCTGAGGTTAAAAGAGTCAAAAACATCGACCACAAGACCGTTATTTTGCGCTATATCCCTGTGTTTTAAGAAGCTTGCGCCGTAATAGTCAACATGGAAGCGCGAGGGGTCGCGGATGAATATGGCATTGGTGCCGCCCATCCTGCCGGGTGCGATGACAACATCTGATATTCTTGCAGTGATATCCTTTATATTCTGTATAGAAACAAGCGGTATATCAGCCATGATTATGAGGACAGGCTCATTCAGCGAATGTGTAGACATCTTTTTCAGGTACTCGTTCAGGGCTTCATTAAGATCCGAATCGGTCAGCACAATGTTGGCGCCATCGCAATCAATGATCGAAGTGGATAGTATATCCACTACTTCGAAGCATCCTGAACTCGCAAGGGTTCCTGCCACGTCCGAGAGCATAGCCATTGCGAAATCTTCCCGTTCTTTATCAGTGAGGAGCGATGACAGCCTTGATTTGGCATTGCTCTTCTTAAAAGGTATGACCGCTCTCATATCCCACATAAGACATGGTATATCAATAAAAAGGTTTGGAAATATTTCAACGCATAGGAAAGTATAAAAGTCATTTGCTTATTCCTACTGGAATAACTGAAAACCAGCAAGGATAATTGACCACAGAGCACACAAAGAGCACATTACAATAAAGGTTAAATATTTATCAGTTGGATTTATAAAAACTGAGGTAATTTATTATGACAAGTTGGATATTTCAAGGACATCCAAAAAAATTCCGGGTTGACGATTACTTATATGATCATGATTTAATTAAATGGACTATAAATCAAGAACATTTTAAAGATAAAATTTCATTTGGTGATGAAGTGTATATTTGGCGGGCAGATGGAGGTAAATCTAACTCTGGTGGAATAATAGCAAAAGGGAAAATATTATCTCATCCTATAGAGTTGATGGATGGTGCCCATGAGTATTGGATTGAAGAACCGGATGACCTTTATGGATTAAGAGTAGAAATTGAACTCGAAGATATTCGGCTCAATGAAGAAGAAGGTATGATTTTAAGGGGTGATTTAGTAAAAGATGATAATGTTAAGGAAATGAGGATAAACCGCTTGCGTATAGAAACCATTTACAAGTTAGAGCCGAAGCATAGTAAACATATTGATTATTTGTGGAAATCGAAAAAGGATCTATCTCATTATTCACGATTCATTTAAAGATTCTATAAAGTTCAGCGCACCGCAAAAAATATGAATCCTGCAATCTTTCAAAAAAGCAAAAAATCGAGCATGTGCGCTGATGCTCCGCACATTCCAGTGCGGAGTCCGTGACTGAAGGCGATAGGCATTTCATGCTCCCAGAGGCAATAGGAACCCAAAACAACATTTTTCTAGCGCTATAATAGGCGCGAATAGTACAACCTATATACTATAGATTTAATAACTACAAATCCAATTAACGAACATGCAATTCACAGTAAAACTCGAAGAATCTGATGAAGGTGGATATACCGCCCAGTGTCTTGAACTTCCCGCGGCGATAAGTGAAGGATATACAAAAGAAGAAGCTCTCGAAAATATTAAAGAAGCAATTCAACTAGTTCTTGAAGTCTCACTGGAACAAGCACGGTCATATACTGAAGTCTTTAAGGTGGAAGTGGCAAGTGCCTAAACTTCCTTCTGTATCTGGTAAAAAAATTATCAGATCTTTGAATAAGATGGGTTTTATCGTAGTACGGCAGAAAGGAAGCCACGTGTTTATGCAAAAAGGGGATTCAACAGTTACTGTGCCATTACATGATCCTGTCAAAAAAACCACTCTTAAAAGTATATTGAATCAAGCAGGAGTTTCGCTGGAAGAATTATTAGAATATCTTTGAATTTTAAAATATTATAACTTTAAAATAGACGCAAATCTTCTTATCTTTTTAATGATATTATCCTCTTACCATTCAAAACCCTCTCGTATGAAGATGATCTCACCGCTTTTTATTTCCCCGTAAATTGATCTGGTTTTCAAGTCTTGAAGCTCCCGTTTATGTCTTATCATCAGTGATACAGGATTGCCGAATCTATTTTGAGAAATATTTGTCAGGTCTTTCAATTTATTTTCTAATTTAGAAGTTTCGCCTTTACAGACTATAAAGATATCTATATCGCTGTCTGATCTTTCCATGCCCTTTATTATACTGCCAAATAGAACCGCAAGATCAACGTCATACAGGTTTTTTACCGCTTCTGATATCATCTTTTTAAGTTCCGCGAGAACATTTCTCTCAAGCACAAAATTGCTGTTGAGGAGTGGATAAAGAACATGTTCTTTGTTCAGTGAAAATAGATTTGCTTTACCGATCCTTTCTCTGTCAAGCAAACCATTGTCGATGAGAGATCTTACATTCCTGTGGACGCTTGCCTGCGGTATTCCCGCTATCCTCTCAAGTTCGCTTTCTGTGAATCCTTTTTCAGGATACATGAAGAATGCCCTTAGCAGTCTCACCTTTGTCTTATTGCCAAATATTTCATCCAGGATATTATGGAATTTCATGAGTATCTATTCATTTTTGAATCAATTAATTCATTTTTGAATTTATAAAGGTTTCGTATTTTATCCATAAAACCTATTAACCCTCACAGCATAAGAAACGCCGAGGCATGACCATGAAAGAAATACTCGAGATATTGGAAAGTAATCCGAGAATAGCACCCAGGGATATAGCGACCATGACAGGCATCACGGAAGCGCAAGTTGCCTCAAAAATAAAAGAGATGGAGAAAAAGGGGATAATCCGAAAATACAAGACAGTGATAGACTGGGAAAAAGCGGGAGAGGAGTACGTTTATGCTATAATAGAGATAAAAGTCGCTCTGCGCTCAAGGACAGGGTACGACGCGATCGCCGAACGTATCGCGAAGTTCCCCGAAGTGAGGTCAGTAAGACTCATCTCAGGAGGACACGACCTGTCCCTCACTGTGCGCGGGCGGTCGATGAAGGAGGTTGCATTCTTTGTGGCTGAAAAGATCGCCACGCTTGAGCAGGTACAGGGGACGGTAACGCATTTTGTGCTGCGGACATACAAGGAGGACGGAGATGTCTTATTCGAGAAAGAGCGCTCGGAGCGCCTTGCTGTCTCCCCGTGAAGCCAAACCTGAAAAGTTCGTGGCAGAAAAGGTCAGGCAGATACCGCCGTCAGGTATCAGGAAGTTCTTTGACCTTGTGCTTGAGATGGACGGAGTGATATCCCTTGGCGTCGGAGAGCCGGATTTCGTTACCCCCTGGCACATAAGGGAGGCATGTATCTATTCGCTTGAGAAGGGAACCACCTCATATACATCCAATTACGGTCTTCTTGAGTTGAGGGAATTAATATCGAAGTGCTACAGGAAGGATCACAGTGTTGATTATGATCCGAAGAGCGAAGTCCTTGTCACCACAGGCGTGAGTGAAGCAGCAGACCTTGCTTTCAGGGCGGTCATAGATCCAGGGGATGAGGTCATTGTGCCTGAACCCTGCTATGTTTCTTATAAACCCAGCGTTTCCCTTGCAGGCGGGACGCCGGTTCCTGTCCAGACATATCAGGAGAATGAGTTCAGGGTGACTGCAGAGCAGATAGAGAAGAACATAACGAAGAAGACAAAAGCTCTTGTCCTGAGCTACCCGAACAATCCCACAGGAGCAGTCATGAGAAAAAGCGACCTTGAGGATATAGCCGATGTGGTGATAGAGAACGACCTTGTTGTGATCTCGGACGAAGTGTATGGCAAATTGACCTACGATGGCGCACATACCTGTTTTTCCTCTCTTACCGGAATGAAAGAAAGAAGCATAATCCTGAACGGTTTTTCAAAATCGCATGCCATGACAGGTCTTCGGCTGGGTTATGCTGTCGGCAGCGAACCTCTTATCGCAGCCATGACAAAGATACATCAGTATGCCATGCTCTGCGCGCCTGTTACAGCCCAAATGGGTGGAATAGAAGCACTGAAGAATGGGGATTGCGAAATGCAGAAGATGTTAAGGGAATACGACAGGAGGCGGCGCCTTGTTGTAAGTGGTCTGAATAAAATGGGGCTTGATTGTTTTGAGCCGATGGGCGCATTCTATGCATTCCCGAGCATTAAGAGCACAGGATTAACATCAGGGGAATTCGCGGAAAGGCTACTTAAGGAACAGAAAGTGGCAGTCGTGCCGGGCGACGTGTTCGGGGAATGCGGTGAAGGATACCTGCGCTGCTCTTATGCGACTTCGCGCGAGCAGCTTGTGGAGGCGCTGGCAAGGATTGAGGCGTTCCTGTATTCTCTTTAATGTTCCTGAAGGTCATTGGGATGGGCAAGGAGGTCGTTGACATAGACCGGTTTGCCTGTCCTTGTCATGTAGAGGCGGACCCACCAGACCGTCATTATTGGATATAAAATACAGAATGAGATCATTAAACTTATAAAAAACCAGAAAACATTGATGATAGGGATCAAGCTCATAACCTGGTCAATTATCGCAAAAACAATAGACACACCGAACATGACAAGAATCAGGACAACCACATCAAACCAATTTTTTTTGAAAAAGTCAATACCTGCAAGTATCCCCTCCACAGGACCAAGAGAATCTATCACAAGGGCGTACCTGAAAGCAGCCAGTACGACACTGAGTATCAATAAATAGACCATCCATATCAGGAATCCGCCAACTAATAATAAACCCGCACTGGAGTTTTCCAAAGGCTGGCTGAAATTCATGCTCTTAATTCCGGGCACTATGAATACAATGCCTGCAAAGACAAGTAGCAAAACCAGGATTTCGGCAAGGAACAGGTTGACGACGTTCTTTTTTCCTGCTTCCATCATCGTGGAAAGCTGGGATTTTCCTGTTTCGTTCGCCCGTCTTGCCATCCCGATGGCGCCTGATGTGAAGAAAGAAGCGATAAAAAGGACGACCAAAAAGCCAATAATTACAAGGGCAGCAATTTCATAAACATGCTGTGCCACAGTTGAAATAAATGCGAGGGCAAGAGCTTCATCGGTTTTATACTCATCAAATGAAAACGAGCTGAAAATGAATATAAAACCCAGAACCACCATGATGAAACCCACAAGTACTGAAAGCATGATATTAATGATAAAAGGCACACATAGATTGATATTCTTCGTATACGTTTCAATGCCATTACTTATGATCTTACCTATTTCTTCCGCCATTTTCAACCACCTTTTTTATTCTATTTATTTAACTGTCATATACTTCTCGTTTTTACAATGTCCCCTTCAATATCTTCTATTTCATTTACATAAGTTTCTGCTATCTCTCGCGCAAGAGGTTTCCAGTCTGTTATCCCAAGCCCCTCAAGCGCAGCGGTCCTGACCTCTTCCGGAGTCCCATCGGTAGTGATGTTTATACCGCAGTGGATTTTCTCACTCGTTACACCTGCCGTGGCTATGCTCACCGTGAGCTTCCCATCATCGATGAAAAGGTCATCGCCTTTCCTTGTGGTCTGGATGCCCTGCCTCATGAGGACGTCCCTGATGCAGACAATGAGGAGGCGCTGCATATAGTAGGCAAGCCGCATGCTGGCTGGCGAATCGAACCGTTCTATGATGATGTGGAGAAGGTCATCCCCCTGGATGGTCTTTCCCGCTTTCTTGTCCTCAAGGTCTTTCATATTATCGAAGGTAACATCCATAGGTCCATGGAAGATCACCATTGAGTCGCCTTTTATTCCTAAGGTGAAAGCCCATAGCGGGGCTATCTGCGAGCCGTCGTATTTTATTTTGTCTGGCAGGATCCTGGAAATCATGGATTATTGTCCTTTCTCATTCATGTCTATCTGATATTACTACAACCTGAGCATATTTAAAAACTCTGCAACTTGATGCGCTGCATATTACTTTCCCCTCTGAATGCGAGATATATTTTCACACCCTCACCCTCTCCCCGCACTCATTCCTACTGTAAACCCCGAACTCAGTCTTCTTCAAAACATCCCCTGAGAACACAGTCCCATCCTTGCACACCCGCAGCCCGTCCACGCAGCAAGCCCCGCATATCCCAAGACCGCATTTGATATACCTGTGAAGGCTGAACTGCGACTTTGAGGGAGTGACCTTATCGAGCACTTTTTTCATCATTATTTCAGGTCCGCAGCAGTATATTTGATCATAATTTTTTATATCATCAAGCAGTTGCGTCACATACCCGTGCTTCCCTTCAGAGCCGTCGTCCGTGGCGATCCGTACATCTCCCGCTGCATCAAAGCGTTTTCTGAACAGCAGTTCCTCCTTTGTCTTTGAGCCAAGAAGCGTCGTTATATTTGCACCTGACGTGCCAGCTTTTTCAGCCAGCGGCGCAAGGGGAGCGGCGCCGACGCCGCCGGCGATGAGCAATATGCGCCCCGTCTTAATATCGAACCCGTTGCCGAAAGGTCCCCTGATGCCCATAGAGTCGCACTCATTAAGATCGAACAGCGCCGAGGTCGCAGGTCCGACCTTCTGAACAGTTATCGCATTTTCATATGAGAGCGCCATAGGTATCTCATCCACGCCTCGTATCCATACCATCACGAACTGACCAGGGATAAGCTCAAAAGATGTATCAAAGAAAAAAGTCCTGATTGTCGGCGTTTCCTCCACCACCTTTGTTATTACTGCATTAACAGGTCTCATACTTTATGCGCCATCCCGTAAATACTATCAAGAGTCCATCCCTTTTCTTCCAGGAACGCTTCCATGCATGATGAAATATCATTGAAGATATTGATGTTGTTCCCCACGGCAGAACCTATCTGCACCGCCCTTGCGCCAGCCATCATGAACTCCACTGCGTCCCGCCAGTCCGATATCCCGCCCACGCCGATCACCGGGATTTCAAGCGCTTCATAAAGGTCATACACGCATTTTACTGCAACCGGTTTAATGGCTCTTCCCGATAGACCTCCAAACCTGTTGCCAAGTATGGGATAGCCGCTCTCGATATCAATAGCCATCGCCCTGACCGTGTTGATAGCCACGACCGCATCAGCCCCGCCGCTCTCTGCCGCAAGCCCGATGCTCTTTATATCAGTGACATTGGGCGTGAGTTTTACCCAGACAGGGGCAGAAGTTGCGCTTTTTACGGCTCTCGTTATCTCTTCCACAAGAGCGGGGTCAGAACCCACCTGGGCGCCGTATCCGCAGGCATGAGGGCAGCTCACGTTAAGCTCAAAGGCATCGGCGCGCAGCGAGCCTGCTATTTCTGAAAACTCATCGGTGCTGCCGCCGAAAATGCTTGCGATAACTGGTATACCGCACTCCTTTGCCGTATCTATCTCTCCCTGGAAATTCTTATAAGAGGGATTGGGGAGACCCATCGCGTTCAGGTAGCCGCAGTCCAATTCCACCATGCTCGGATTGCTGTGCCCGCTCTTTGGTTCTATCCCGACGGATTTAGTGACCACAGCGCCAGCGCCGCCTTCTGCCGCCCTCTTTAATGAACCTCCGGTAGTGCCCATGATACCGGCGGCGAGAATCAGGGGATTTTTGAGCTTCAGTCCTGTTAATGAAAGTGAGAGCATTCTGTCAAATTATGCTCGATAAATACATAGTTCTTTTTATCTGTTCAATAAATGAAAACAATATGGGAACGCAGCCAAAACCATGTATCCCTTTTCTCAGTGACGGCAGAGCCGAACCAAATGTTCCTGTCTTAATATCAGTAGTGGGCCCGACCGGAATTGAACCGGTGACCTCCCGGTTATGAGCCGGGCGCTCTAACCTGACTAAGCTACGGGCCCTTAATTTTTCACAAACGCCGCCAACAGGGCTCGAACCTGTGACATCCTGGTTAACAGCCAGGCACTCTACCAGCTGAGTTATGGCGGCTCATACCATATCAGTGCCCCTTAAAAGGCATACCTTGATTTAAGCCTTTTTGTTATTTCCATATCTTACCATTATAGCTTCCGGTCACCGGGCAGCCAAGGCACCTGCTGGATATGTGATGCGCGCAATCCTTACAATTGCACCCGTTGCCGCATGGCGGCGTGCTGCTTAGATCGAAGTTCATCCTGATAGGCAGGACAAGGTCTTTCATGGGAGCGATCACGATGCTTACCTCTGCGCCTCTTACAAGCGGATTGCTGCGCAGGTGCCCGTCAACGATAGCCTCAAGGGTGGCAATGTCCTCGCCAACGAAAAAGAGGCACAGGTTGTGCTTTCCAGACACTATAAGACCGTTAAGGAAGTACGGGCAGTCCTTGAAGATATCAAGAACTGAGGAGGTATTATTTGCTATCACGTCCACTTTTGCCATGTAAAGGTCAACTTTTTTCAGGTTCATGCCCACAACGTGAGCAAGCGCCCCTTTCTGCTTGAGCTTGTGCATGCGCGCGCTCACCGAGGGCTGGGATATCTTCAGTTTTTCTGCTATATCGCTCTGGGACATCTCAGGGTTTATCTCAAGCAGGGATAATATCTGCCTGTCCCTTTTGTCAAGGTCAAGGAATTCTCGCATAAGCATACATTTGAGTAATCATATAAATAAATTACCTATACCTTAAAGTCTGATTTAGAATATTAGCTATTTTTTACAATGATTAAGTTTATTTATTATAACACCAATCCTATCATGATAAAATATGAAGAGAAATATCGTATTCATAGATGAGGATAAATGCAACGGCTGCGGGCTGTGCATACCCAACTGCGCGGAGGGGGCTATCAAGATAATCGACGGCAAGGCAAAACTCGTGGACGACAGGTTCTGCGACGGACTGGGGGCATGTCTCGGTCACTGCCCTCAGGACGCTATCACTATAGTCGAACGGGATGCACCCGGGTTCGATGAACATGAAGTGAAAAAACATCTGGCAGTGGATTTCAGGAGCGAGAAAAAAACCACGGGAGGAACTGCAAAGCGGCAGAGTTCGGAACTGAGACAGTGGCCTGTGCAGCTCACTCTTGTTTCCCCGCAGGCGTCGTATTTCAAGGATTCGGAACTGCTTGTTGCGGCTGACTGCGTTCCTTTTGCATACCCGAACTTCCATTCTGACTTCCTCGCAGGCAAGTCGTTGATAATTGGCTGTCCAAAGCTTGATGATGCGGAATTTTACGTTGATAAGCTGACAGAGATACTGAAGAATAACAGCATCAAAGCCATCACGCTTGTGAATATGGAAGTGCCCTGCTGCTTCGGGCTGCAGCATATAGTTGAAGAAGCGGTGCAAAAAGCCGGGAAGGTTATTCCCATAAGGCAAACGGTGATAACGATAAGAGGGGAAAAGCAGTAGACACTTTTTCCAAAAAGTTCTACATAACGTTTTATCTACAATGAGCCAATATAATTAAATACTGCATGAACGAAAAAATAATACTGCGTGTGGCTGAGGCGCATCATAGGGATGCGGGCAGGGATATTGCGCGGATAGACCGCGACCTGATGGACAGGATGGGGCTCTCAAGCGGCGATGTAATTTTTGTGATAGGAAAGGAGAAGGCATGTGCCCTTGCAGGACCGGGGTATCCTGAGGACCAGGGATACGAAATTATCAGGATAGATGGGAATATCAGGAATAATGCGCGTGTGGGCATAGACGATAAAGTGTACATAGAGAAATCTTCTGCACAGGCGGCGAACAGGATAGTCCTGGCGCCAACGCAGCAGGTCAGGCTTGTTGGAGGACAACAGTACCTGCAGCGGTTGCTTGAGGGAAGACCAGTCATGAAAGGACAGCGTCTGCGCGTGGAAACAGTAAGCAACCCCCTATCATTCATAGTGGTATCGACACAGCCTGCCGGACCTGTTATGGTTGCCAGGAACACCACTATTGTAGTAAAGGAAAAGGTCATCGAAGAACTGGACGTTCGTCCAACTCATCTCACTTATGAGGATATAGGGGGATTGAGGCGTGAGATAGGATTGATAAGGGAAATGATAGAACTTCCCCTGCGGCATCCAGAGCTTTTCCAGAAGCTGGGCATCGACCCGCCCAAAGGTGTGATGCTGTTCGGTCCTCCCGGTACTGGAAAGACCATGATAGCAAAAGCCGTGGCGAATGAAACTGATGCGAATTTCCTGTCGATAAGCGGTCCTGAGATAATGAGCAAATACTACGGCGAGAGCGAGAAACATATACGGGAGATCTTCGAGGAAGCAGAGAAGACCGCTCCTGCCATCATTTTCATCGACGAGATAGACAGCATCGCGCCAAAGAGAGAAGAAGTCACGGGCGAGGTTGAGCGGCGCGTGGTAGCGCAGTTGTTGTCGCTCATGGACGGCATGAAAGCAAGGGGTCAGGTGATAGTGATCGCGGCGACCAACAGACCCAATGCCGTGGATCTGGCTCTGCGCCGCGGCGGGAGATTCGACCGCGAGATAGAGATTGGTATCCCGGACAAGCTGGGACGGCTTGAGGTGCTTCAGGTGCATACGCGCGGCATGCCGCTGTCAGGTGACATGGCAGAAGAGAAAGGGATGCGCGAGATAGCGGACATGACGCACGGTTTTGTGGGCGCAGATCTATCATCGCTATGCAAGGAGGCTGCGATGCACGCCATCAGAAAGATACTTCCCAGGATCAATATCGAGGAGGAGATACCTGCTGAGATAATGGAGACACTCGAGGTGACAAAAGAAGATTTCCACGATGCGTTCAGGAACATCGAGCCTTCTGCACTGAGAGAAGTCTTTATCGAGGTGCCGGATGTGAGATGGGATGACATAGGCGGGCTTGAATTGGCAAAGCAGGAACTCATCGAAGCTGTGGAATGGCCTCTAAAATACCCTGAAGCCTTTGAAGCCATTAACACAAGGCCGCCCAGGGGCGTACTGCTTTTTGGTCCTCCTGGCACTGGCAAGACGCTCCTTGCTAAAGCGGTGGCTACAGAGAGCGAAGCTAATTTCATAAGCATAAAAGGTCCTGAACTCCTGAGCAAATACGTGGGCGAATCCGAGCGGGTCGTAAGGGAAACATTCAGGAAAGCCCGCCAGGCAGCGCCCACTATTATTTTCTTTGATGAGATAGATTCTATCGCTCCTATCCGCGGAGGATCTTTTGATTCAGGTGTCACTGAAAGAGTGGTGAGCCAGATTCTTACCGAGATTGACGGGCTTGAAGAACTGAAGGATGTGGTTGTGGTGGCTGCCACCAATCGCCCGGATATGGTAGACCCGGCTCTCCTTCGCCCTGGAAGACTTGACAGGCTCATATACATCAGACCACCAGACATGAGAGAGAGGGAGATGATATTCGCTCTCCATCTAAAGGGTAAGCCCGTGTATCCCGGCGTCGATGTAAAAAAGCTTGCAGAAATGACAGATGGCTATTCAGGCGCGGATATCGAGGCTATATGCCGCGAGGCTGCTATGCTTGCGCTCAGGGACAGCATCAAACACGGCATGGAAAAGGAGGAAGTTATCCAGGCAGCCCGTGATGTCACTATAAAGATGGAGCATTTTGGGAAAGCTTTTTGTATGGTAAGACCCACTCCGAGTGATTTGAAAATATTTGAATCCATGACGGATTTTAGAAAGGCTATCCATAAACATAAAAAGAAAAAGGTAAAATAAAACATGAAAAAAAAGAACCCTGTTGATGAATTAATAAAACTGCTGGAAGAGACCGTCAGAGGGATGCAGGAAGGGGGAACATCGATATTCATTGATGTTTCCATAAATCCGTGCCAGAACATGTGTCCTGCCCCACAGGAGATCATCGTCAATAAGAAAAATAATACATCCGTGGATATACTTGAGACAGAGAGGAATATCCATGCAGTAGTAGGGCTGCCAGGGATGGAAGAGAAGAACATAAAACTTTCATGCAATGGATTGGCGCTTGAAATAATTGCCTGTAATCCGGAAATTACTATGAATGAAACCATCGAACTGCCTGCAAGGGTCAATAAAAATGGCATGAAAACCAGATACCAGAACGGGATCCTGGAAGTGATCTTCAATAAATCAAAGAGAGCGGGTTCTAAAAGGAATTCTTGAAACTACCCGAAATGCTCATACCCCCGCGCCTTCAGTTCTTCCACTCTGCCCGCCCTTTCAATGAACACGCCTTTTTCGATGACCTCCCCGATAACGGTCAGGGGGCAGGCTTTTCTTGCCTTCTCAAGCTTATCCGGCGCCACAGTGAAAAGGAGTTCAAAATCACCGCCCGTAAAAACAGCAGCCTCGTGGAGTTCCTGCTCTTTCAATAGTCTTTTGACATCAGGCAGGACCGGAAGCCTGCTTTCGTATATCTTGAACCCGACGCCGCCTGCCCTGCTCATGTCATGGAGCGAGAGCGCAAGCCCGTCGCTTATGTCCATCATGGACGTGACCGAACCTGTCCCTGCAAGAGCCATGCCTTCATAAATTCTCGGCACAGGTTCGAACAGGGCTTTTAAGATATCCTGACTCACAGGTATTTTCTTATCAAGCGCAAAAAGAGCCGCGCCCGCGGTTCCAGGATGTCCTGTAACGCATACAAGGTCGCCGTGATTTGCCCCGCTCCTTCGGATAAGGCGTTCCTTTTTCATTTTTCCAAGCGCCGTTCCCACCATCGTGAGCTCGTCGTGCGCATCAGTATCGCCTCCTATTATATGCGTCCCGTACCTTGATGCGCACTCGTCCATTCCTTTTACTACATCTTCGATGAACTCAACTTCAGTATCGGGCGGTATTCCCATTGCCATTAAAACACCAAGAGGACTTGCGCCCTTGGAAGCAAGGTCGCTCAGGTTCACAGCCACGGACATCCATCCGATCTGGCGGGCTGTCATCTGCTCCGGGAAATCGGTTTTGCGGTGAAGCATGTCCGTTGTGACAAGAAGATAATCATCCCCGCCTGTATCCAGCACGGCGCAGTCGTCATCTCCTGCCCCGGCAATGATATCGCTCCCCCCTGAGAGGAGACTGGCTATGCGTTGTATCAATGCGCGTTCCCCGAACTGTTTGATTTTCATAAGCAATTATTCACCACAATGATTATAGAATTTTTCCCTGCATCATGTTTATAAGCAATCAGGGTTCTGTAAAATGCAATGATCACAGTACCTGGCGATGAAGAACAACCGCTGGTCGAGCATATAGAGGAACTGCGCTCAAGAATGATCATGGTCGCTGTCCCGATAGTCGTGATCACATTAGTGGTGTTCACGTTCTCAGGTGGACTGCTCAGGGCAGTGTGGAACCGTACAGTGCAAGTTCCCATGTATATCTACTCCCCGCTGGAGCTGATAACCACTGAACTGACTTTCTCCCTGGTATGCGCGCTTTTTATCGGGATTCCGCTTATGGTATATGAAGCGTTCATGTTCGTTGGGAAAGGACTGTACAGTAATGAAAAAAAGTTTTTCATCAGGATCGTGCCCCTTTCATTTATCCTGTTCTTTGCTGGAGCTGCGCTTGCTTATTTTATCATTGTGCCGATCGTTTTTAAGAGCGCGATGGTTTATTCAATGGACGTTGCGGTCCCGCAGAACAGGGCTATGCAGACATTCAATTCCATTATGACGATGGTCGTGGGTTTCGGGATCATTTTTCAATTCCCTCTCCTCATTATGGCGGCTTTGAGAATGAAACTCCTGAAGCGCGAGACCCTGCGGGGACAGAGGAAGATAATCTATGGCGCTCTTATTGCGATAGGTCTATTCCTATCGCCAGGTCCTGAAGGGCTTTCAGGGCTGATAGTGGCTGCAGCGCTTGTTATGCTGTTCGAGGGAAGCCTTCTGGTATCAAGGTATTTTTAAAATGAAGGCACATATATAGAGAGCGCAGGCGTGGTTTCTGTCGGGGCAAGAACTGGAAACGCAAGTATAGTGAATGCTATCGCTTTTATCCCGGTATTATTTGTCACCCCTTTTTTCAGTAAACTCCCGTTTGATCTGCTGCTCTGGGCAACGGCGCCTGCGCCTTGCGGCAGTTTCCGGTTTCATCCTTGTTAAGGTGCTTCAGGAGATCGATACATCCAGCATTGCCACAATGGCGCCGAATGGCAGTCATAACGACGCCTGATCCTGCGCAGTTCCTGCGCGCGCGTTCTGCGGCGCCTGTTCGCAATCGGGGGCTGGGGCTTGCCCGCGTTGATGGGATGGGCTTTTTTATTTGCGGAGGGGGGGATGTGGGATTTATGGCTGGGGGCGGGAGGGATGTATGGGCGGGCTGCCTGATGGGGGCGAGAGAGGGAGGTCAAGCGGAGCTTAAAAGCATGGAATTAAAAACCTTAATAAACCTTATACTCTCATCAAATCCAATTCAAGCCCTTCAAAATCAGCATCTTTCCCTGCCACAAGGGTCGCTTTGAGGTGGTTTGCAGTTGCAGCAGCAAAAGCATCAGCCAGCGGGATGTTGTGGATAGCCTTCAGTTTTCCAGCTTCTCTCCAGAGATCATTGTCTATTATTTCATGAGGCACCAATCTAAAAGAGAGCAGATTTTCTACTTTTTGCTTTGCGATATCGGGGCTTTTGCGATAAAGAATGTAATAGAATTCAGTCAGATTGATGATGCTGATATAACCTTCTTCCTTTTTATCCTGAACGCGCTTTAGCAATTCCAGTACCTTCGGCGCTCCTTCTTCCCCAAGATAGAATTTCAGTATTGCCTCAGTATCAAAGACGTATTTCAAAGCTCCTCCAGTGCTTTTTCCCTTGTTTTATCTTTCTTGCGGGCTTCGCGCAGAAGTTCCGCTGCTTTCCTATTGAATAGTCCTTTGAGACTTCCCATTTCATCTTCGGGTTCAGGAGCGGGCGTTATGAGCAGCCCTTTGTCTGTATCAACTATAAGCGCCCGTTTTTTGAGATTATGCCGCCGTCTCATTCCGGCAGGGATAGTAGCCTGACCTTTTGATGTAATACCAACAATTTTTTGTTTTAATTTCATCATTAGTAATACCATATATATTGAGTATTACTTAATGATTTTGGTCATATGTTTTTATATAATTATTACAGTCTAATTATTAATCCCGCGGCGCCGATATGCCCCCATGCAACCGCTTCACATCAAAATTAAAGCATACAGGTGACCGGAATGCCGCATCATAAACTGAGGCGACTTCCGGTTCGCCTGCGTTCAGGATCGCGGCTGCCGGGGCACTTCGCGGGGAGGCGCGCTTTCCGTTCTCTTGATGCAGGAGAAGAGGGGCACGGTGGGGTTTGGAGCAGGTGGGGGGCTGGGGTTTGTGTTATTATGAGGGGGTCTGAAAGCGTGTCTACCTCAAGCTATGGAATTTGAGAAACGAAACCGCAGATGAACGCAGATAAACGCAGATTAAATGCTTTGTCTAAGGAATCATATGCGCCGCACATTTATCACTCTTTAAATATTAATCCCCCGGCGCCAATATGCCCCCATGCAACCGCTTCACATCAAAATGAAAACATACAGGCGACCGAAACACCGCATCATACCGGGGCGCCTTCCGGTTCGCCCCAGGTGCAACTACTAACATGGTTCAACTTATCCATAAAGAGAAAACACTGAAGAATAAATGAAGCTCTTATTTAATTTTAAATGAAAACGAAACTACAAAGCGACGGCACAATCATGCCCCGCAGCTCTGCTGCGATTGGGTGTGCCGTCGCAACGTTTGACTCGGAAACAAATTTATACTCGATTATTTGCTCCTGATACTACGAATCATTTTCAAGATCAATTTTCATATTGGAATCTTAAAAGGTTATTTCTTGAATATCCCGCTAGAATAATCATCTAGATTATTTTCAACCCAATCTTCTATTTTCATGCACTCAGCGACTACGTTTCTTGAATTATCGAATTTTTGTCTTCTTATGCTTTTAGCTATTGGATCTACTATTGTTAGTTTATATCCGTCTTGTCTTATTTTTTCGAATAGTAATTCTCTCATATAAGGATCTCTAAAACTGTGACCAATAGCTAAACAGTTAGTTGAATTGAATATTGATTTAGAAAATTCGAAATAAAGTCTATTAAATGGCGGTTTGAATAATTCCTTATACTCAGTAGGATAAATTATCACCGATTGCACATCCCTCCTATCAGAAATATCGATTGGAAATTTTATAATTCTTCCATTAGAATCCTTATACCATGTAATTGAGCCATGTAGCTTAAAAAGGTTGAGTTTTTCGCTGTTTAAAGACTCGGGTGCCCAAGTAAAATAGCCCGTATTACCTTTTGGCATGAAACCATCTGCATAAGAAATGTTTAATTTGTCGCAAACATTTTCTATTATCGGGTCATAGTTTGTAGTAAAAATTCTGAGGTTAAACTTTTTATTTAATTTTAATAAATTAGAATATATTTTCATCCCTTTTTCTATATCTGGCCTGATGCATTTTTCTCGAATGAATCTCAAAACTTCTCTCTCCAGTTCAGAATATTCCTCTGCCATAGATGAAATTTTTTGATCAAACTTATCTTTCGGCTTTGAGTTTCCTTTGAAGCTAAATTTCCTATACAGCTTCGTTATTGCGCTATTTTCAGCATTTTTTAACTCCCTTACTCTTAAAAGAAGTTCCTCTAAATCCCAATAACGGCCTAGATTTGCCACTTTTTTTAAATATCTAAGGTTATACTTTATGATCTCTTTTGTGCTATCCTTTGATAGAACTTCATCGCAATGTTTCTCAAATTCTTTTGTGAATCCTTTCATTGCAGGGATTCCCATTGGTACAGATGCTCCAGCGCCAATAATTATAACAAAATTATTTTCTGGTTCGAGACTTCTGGGAATTTTAGGCATTAGATGTTTGGTCACACAAGTACCTCTAAATTTGATGCGAATTGATTGTTATCATTATTATCAAGATATAAATCTACTGCGTCTTTAAGTTTTTCGCACCTAGTTTTGCATTCAAAGAAAACTTTCTTTAGATACCTACCGCCTTATGGGAGCATGAGAACGAGTGCGGAGAGCAGTCACAAACCCTAGACTTAAGTTCAATGCCTGTATCTACTGCTTTCTAAAATATCCCGCATAATCCCCCCCTTCCATCC